>NZ_JBFRNU010000006.1:0-127473 GCF_041471145.1 Vibrio sp. 10N.261.54.A5
GAAAGCCGCGATGAACCAATAAAAAGCCCCGCAAGCTTTCACTTGCGGGGCTTTTTTAGCTAATTGAGAAAAGGGCTAATTACTTACCAGCTTCTTTTTCTGCTTTAACTTTTGCAATCACTTCGTCAGCAACGTTAGTTGGACATGGTGCGTATTGTGCGAATTCCATAGAGAATTGGCCACGACCAGAAGTGATAGTACGTAGGTGACCGATGTAGCCGAACATCTCAGAAAGAGGTACGTCAGCTTTAATACGAACACCAGTTACGCCAGCTTGTTGATCTTTGATCATGCCACGACGACGGTTAAGGTCACCGATAACATCACCAACGTGATCGTCTGGAGTGAACACGTCAACGTTCATGATTGGCTCAAGAAGTTGCGCGCCAGCTTTAGGCATAGATTGACGGAATGCGCCTTTCGCTGCGATTTCAAATGCGATAGCAGATGAATCGACTGCGTGGAAACCACCATCGAAAAGTTCAACTTCAACGTCTAGAGTTGGGAAGCCAGCTAGTACGCCGTTTTCCATCATAGATGCGAAGCCTTTCTCAACTGCAGGCCAGAATTCTTTAGGAACGTTACCGCCCACAACTACAGAGTTGAACTTGAAGCCAGAACCTGCTTCGCCTGGTTTGATACGGTAATCGATCTTACCGAATTGACCAGAACCACCAGATTGCTTCTTGTGCGTGTAGCTATCTTCAATTGCTTGAGTGATAGTTTCACGGTAAGCAACTTGAGGAGCACCTACAGTTAGGTCAACGCCGTATGTACGCTTAAGGATATCTACCTTGATGTCTAGGTGAAGTTCACCCATACCTTTCAGGATAGTTTCGCCAGTCTCTTCGTCAGTCTCAACTTGGAAAGATGGATCTTCTGCAACCATTTTACCGATAGCGATACCCATTTTCTCAGAACCGCCTTTATCTTTTGGAGATACAGCGATTGAGATTACTGGAGTTGGGAATACCATTGGCTCAAGCGTTACTTGGTGCTTAGGATCACATAGAGTGTGACCAGTCTGCACGTTCTTCATACCAACGATCGCAATGATGTCACCAGCTTGTGCGCTAGTTAGTTCGTTACGGTCATCAGCTTGCATCTCAACCATACGGCCAACACGTTCAGTCTTGCCAGTGAATGAGTTAAGAATCGTGTCACCTTTGTTCAGTTTACCAGAGTAAATACGAACGAAAGTTAGAGCACCGAAGCGGTCATCCATGATTTTGAATGCAAGCGCTTTGAAAGTCTCATCTGTAGAAACGATAGCGTGTTCGCCAGTTTCTTCACCGTTCTCATCCATTAGAGGCTGAGGGTCAACTTCAGTTGGTGCTGGTAGGTAATCTACTACAGCATCAAGGATAAGTTGCATACCTTTGTTCTTGAACGCAGAACCACAGAACGTTGGGAAGAATGCGATATCACGAGTACCTTTACGGATACAACGCTTAACGTCTTCAATAGAAGGCTCTTCACCTTCCATGTAAGCTTCCATTAGGTCATCGTCTTGCTCTACAGCAGTTTCGATTAGCTCTTCACGGTATTGCTCAACGTCATCAACCATGTCCGCTGGAACATCTTTGATTTCGTAGTTTTCAGGAAGACCAGTGTCATCCCAAACGTATGCTTTACGGCTTAGTAGGTCTACAACACCAACGAACTCGTCTTCACGGCCGATTGGTAGAACCATTACTAGAGGAGTTGCACCTAGAACGTTTTTAACTTGGTCAACAACGTTGTAGAAGTCTGCACCCATACGGTCTAGTTTGTTAACGAAGATCAGACGAGATACTTCTGATTCGTTAGCGTAGCGCCAGTTAGTTTCTGATTGAGGTTCAACACCACCAGAACCACAGAATACACCGATACCGCCATCAAGAACTTTAAGAGAACGGTATACTTCAACTGTGAAGTCAACGTGTCCAGGAGTATCGATAACGTTTAGACGGTGATCGTTCCAAAAACAGCTTACAGCTGCTGATTGGATAGTAATACCGCGCTCAGCTTCCTGTTCCATGAAGTCAGTCGTTGATTCGCCATCATGTACTTCACCAGTCTTGTGGATTTGACCAGTTAGCTTAAGGATACGCTCAGTGGTAGTTGTTTTACCCGCATCAACGTGCGCGAAAATACCAATGTTTCTGTATTTCGATAAATCTGCCATTGTCTTACTCTGTTAATAGGATATAAAATGCGCGCAGAGTATATCACAATCTGTGAAGACTGATAGCTTTGCATGCATTTGGGACTAAAAAACTTTGCCTTTTTCTAACATATAGAAAAAGGCAATCTGTAGAAACAATCTAAATGATTGTTTAGTTTAGTGCTAATCTAAAGCGCAATTGGCGTTTTAAGTTAGACTGAATTTCTGCTGTATAGAGTAGCTGAAGTGAGCTCAATTACAACTCATCAAAAGCATTAATTGCTTCTGATAATTTTTTCACGCCGTGGATCTGCATTCCAGGAATACCACCTTTAGGCATGTTAGCCGCCGGTACAATCGCTTTCTTGAAGCCGTGTTTAAATGCCTCATTAAGACGCTCTTGTCCGCTCGGTACAGGTCGAATCTCACCCGCTAGGCCTACTTCTCCAAATACCACCACATCTTTTGGTAATGCGCGGTCTCTGAAACTAGAAAGTAGAGCCATCACCAACGCAAGATCAGCACTGGTTTCGGTTACTTTAACACCACCGACGACATTCACAAACACATCTTGGTCAGCCATTTGTAAGCCGCCGTGTTTATGCAGCACCGCTAATAACAAAGAAAGCCTGTTTTGCTCTAGGCCGACAGCGACGCGACGTGGGTTAGCCAGCTGTGAATAATCCACCAGCGCTTGGATTTCGACAAGAAGTGGACGCGTCCCTTCCCACACCACCATGACAGAACTGCCCGAGGTTTCTTCTTCACCACGAGACAAGAAGATAGCGGATGGGTTGCTGACTTCTTTTAGCCCTTGGCCTGTCATCGCAAACACACCCAGTTCATTCACTGCACCAAAACGGTTTTTGTGGCTGCGTAGCGTTCTAAAACGGCTATCGGTTCCGCCATCTAATAAAACAGAACAGTCAATAATGTGCTCAAGTACTTTTGGCCCTGCTAAGGTGCCGTCTTTAGTTACGTGTCCAACTAAGAACACAGCAACGTTATTCTGTTTTGCGTAGCGCGTTAATGCGGTTGCCGATTCACGAACCTGTGCAACACTGCCCGGAGAAGATTGAACATCCGCAACGTGCATAACTTGGATCGAGTCGATAACCATGATCTTAGGTTGTTCTTTTTCTGCAACCTGACAAATCTTATCCACGTTCGTTTCTGAGAGCATCTTTAGGTGCTCTTTTGGCAATCCAAGTCGAGACGCACGCATCGCGACTTGTTGCAGAGATTCTTCCCCGGTTACATAGAGAGTCGGTAATTGAGAAGAAAGCTGACACATGGTTTGTAATAGCAGCGTTGATTTACCGGCACCCGGGTTACCACCAATCAGGATCGCAGCACCCGGTACGACACCACCACCAAGTACGCGGTCTAGCTCTTTAAAGCCACTGCTAAAACGTGGGACTTCTTGCAGATCGATTTCTGACAGCGTTTGAACCGAAGATTCAGTTGCACCGCCCGCATAACCACTCAATCGTTCATTACGTGCGACCTGAGGTGAAGCGGCTAACCTAACTTCTGTAATCGTGTTCCAAGCACCACATGCATTGCACTGCCCCTGCCAACGTGGAAAATCGGCACCACAGTCATTACACACATAAGCTCGCTTTGCCTTCGCCATAAAACCTCAATAATTTACTCAATTACACAATGATGTTGTCAATTTGTGACTTATTTGACCGTACGGATGAAAATAAAAGTTGCAGTCATACCACTTATACTTAAAGATCGATTTAAACTAGTCGATAACATAAACGCACCGTCCATTCTAACAAGAAAAGTATGCAGCAATCTGAAATTCTATCTGTAGCAGAACGTTTAATCCCGGCTTACCACGCCGAAGATTTCGAATTCCTTCTTTCTCAAATGACAGAAGGGGAATCGCCGTCTCTGAAGCTGCTCGTTAAAATGGAACTGAATCGTATCATGGCTCCGTGTACAAAGAGCATTGATTTACGCGGGCGTATTGATAATGAGTGTCGTCAGTTCACTCTCGATGGCCGTAAGCACTGGCTCGATGATATCGCTTTAAACGCATATCAACGTGGTACGAAAAAGTTTAAAGGTTACACAGAAGGCGCATGGGAGTTAGTAATGACTCCGCGAACTCAGCCTCTGAGCGTTGTTAAAACATCTTCTCAAGGTAACCACGACATTACTAGCGCCAATAGCCCGTACGAAGCGGAAGCTATTAACCTAGGTTACGACTTAAAACGCCAAGAGAACAGACTCAAGATTAGCTCGCAGGTCGAGATCACCACATCGAAAGGGCAAAGCCTACATGGTGTAACGGTTGATATCTCCCCGTCGGGTGCAAAGTTCAAAGTACCGAGCGCCTTTCGATACAACCTCGGCGAGATCATCAGCGTTAAGTTCTCAGAGCTTATCGAAAAGTCCCAAGAAAACGATGTTAACCAAGCGGTTGAATTTCGTGTTTTGGGTATCGACGAATCTTATGAGAACAACGCGGTCAAATTTCTAAGAACCATCAAGGTAAGCGACAACAATATTGTGGCTCGCTTACTCGATGAGTCTTTAAATAGCACCAGTAAGAAAACCAGCCATGAGAATCAAGATAGGATTATTCGAACTCGTACTCGAGGAATCGAACATACCTATCTAAAGCATACTTGTAACCTACCCCTGTTTTTCAGCGGCAGCGAACTAAAGCTTGCCCTACTGACGGATAACAACCATCCATTATGGCAATATTGGCACGACGAACGAAATCAACAAGCGCTGGGTACCCTGTTCAACGAGCAACGTATGAACCTGTTGGCGAAACCAGGAGTGAAGGGAACCAGTAACGTTATCTACTCTTTTACCCATGAACACCAAAACAAGACCTTGTTCTATTCAATGATGCTGCCTGAAGCCTCTCGTGAACAAAGACAGCTGTTCTGGCACATCGGTGGCAAACGTAAAAGTTGGAAGGCGTTCAAGTTCTCGGTTTTCGAACTTTCAGACACTGAGCGACAAGCATTAGCTAAACACTCGGATACGCTGGCTCAAAGCTCAGCTCAACTGACGCATTGCGGAATCTTGCAAGAGATTGGCGATCACGAAAGTGCGGCGGACTATCTTCTGAGTGAAAAGCCACGCATTCCAAGCAGTGAATTGAACCGCTTCCGTCACCCGCGTACTGTCGTCGGCAATATTCAAAGCATCTACTTTGACTCTCAGACTCGTCGTAAAGAGCCGAGATACCAATTTAAGTCACCGTTGCAACTTACATCACAAGATGGCGCAGCGGCGAACGGACACACCTTAGATATTTCGAAGCGTGGACTGAGCATTAGCCTTGAACACCCAATGGTACTCAAGATTAATGATCCGGTATTAGTGAACTTCAATGAACTGCAGCTCTATGACAAGAACCTGCCACTGAGCACAGTGCCTTACCACGTAATTCGAGTGAGTCCGAATGGTCGCAACGTGCAGTTGGTTATTGCCGAGAACGCCAAGACAATGCGTACCATCGCTTTCCTTAATGGGCTTATCGATCAAAACCAAAGTAAGCTGATTAAGAAGCAAGAGATACTGCCAACACATTCGCTACTCGAATCACTGCACAACATTTTGTTGAGCAAGATGGTCAGTAACCCAATATTCATTGATAAGCCAAGTTCAACGCTGCGCTGTAAGATCATTGGTGTGAATTTCCCACTGAATAAGCATCTAACGTTACTTGCTAAACTTGGTCACAACCAAAAGTTCTCACTCGAGCCAATCTTCAAGGGTCACACCAACTCACTGTTGGCTGAGCCACTAAAAAGAATTGAAGGTGCGGAGCCTAAGCATCATGACGTGTACATTGCTGCAGTGAAGTTTGGCGACAAAATCCAGTCGGTACACACCAAGTTGGTCAAAGACTTCGCCTCAGCAAAGGAACGCATCTTATTCATCAAGAAAGCGCAGCACTTAGGTGATGTGTATGTATTGCGAGTCACCACGGCACCTATCTTTAATCCGCTAACGAGTTTATTCCAGTCGGATTTAGAAGAGCTTTCACGCATCAGTATGCATCAAGCTAAGAAGCTAGAGAATGAGGTGACGGCGTTTATCGGTTATGGCGAGATAGAGGACATTACCGATGAAGTGCTGATTCGATTGGAGCTAACACGCTAGCCTCGAGTGGCGTATTAACTTAAGCATGAAAATTGAAAAAGCAGGCTGATAGCCTGCTTTTTTTGTGTCTGAGCCACTATTGCTAAATAAGATACATCGCCAATAGCACTTAGGTAGAGCCCCTAAGGTTTCGCTTGCCAGCTGATCTTCTGTTGCTTAGCCAATACACCCGACAAGATACACAGCACACCGCCTAAACCTGCGTAACGAACAGCAGTTTGAGCTTGCTGCTCTACTTTTGGTTTTGCGTGGTAGGCAATGCCTAAACCTGCAGAGCCCATCATCACCAAGTCATTGGCACCATCACCAACGGCAACGGTATTATGTAGTTCCAATTCGTACTCTTCAGCCAACTCTACCAAGATATCCGCTTTGGTCTGCGCCGAAACAACATCGCCTAAGACTTCACCCGTCAACTTACCGTTGACGATCTCAAGCGTGTTTGATTGAGCATGGTCTAGATCAAGGGTATCTTTCAGGTAGTCAGAGAAGTAAGTAAAACCGCCTGATGCAATCGCCGTTTTCCAGCCAAGCTTATTTAGAGTATTCACCAGCCCGACCAAGTCTGGCATGAATGGCAATGACTGACGCACTTGCTCTAATATCGACTCATCCGCACCTTTCAGTGCTCCTACTCGCTGGCGTAGGCTCTGTTCAAAGTCGAGCTCGCCTTGCATTGCTCGTTCTGTGATTTCAGAGACTAACTCTCCCACTCCAGCTAGCTTGGCAATCTCATCGATGCATTCAATTTGAATCGCTGTGGAATCCATATCCATCACGATCAAACCTGGCTTAGATAAGTCTGGGACCTCGCTAAGGCAAGCATAATCAAGCTTCAGCGCTTGGAGGATTTCTTCGTGTGCTGGCGTTAGATTGCCTGACATCAAAGCCACTTCATAATGCCCAACCTTCCACGTATCGAGGATGGTGTTGTAAGTGCCAGTGAAAAAGTCGATGTCATCGAAAGATTGTGGAGATAGGTACTCACCAAACACAATCCAATTGGCCTTGGATTTAGCGAGTTGAGAAGCGAAACGAGTCTCGGGGAGTCGAGTTAATAATGTCGTATGCCTTTTTATCGGCAGATATTTCTGAGCGTCCATGTGTATGATTCCTAATTAACTATGCTAAACGTTAACCTATTGCAATTTGAAAACGCAAGTCTCAATATGTCTTAATCATAACATTTGTTTATTTCAGGCTTCGTGAAACATGAATGAATCATTGTTCTCAATACGTAACGCTTTACGAATGCTAGCCCTCATTTTGTTGGCTACCATGTTCGTTGTAACGATTAAAAATACGGTCGTGATCAGTAAAGGTAACGAGAAGATCCAAGCAAAACAGTTGGAAACTCTTACCAAGCTGCTTATCTCTCAGGCATCACTTTCAGCCAGCAAGATGATCACGCAACAAGACCAAGAGCGATTGCTTGATCTGACTAACCAGCTATCTCAAGACCGACTGGTGTTCGATACCACCATCTATGATGCAGAGGGTATTCGACTGGCTTCGAGCGAAAAAGCCCTCTCGGTACGTGAGGTTCTTGGCTTAGATACACCACTTTCAACAGCAAGTATCGGCAGACAACAGTTAGTTGAACCTATTTATTCTCCAGAGAAAACGATCATCGGCTTTATTCGAGTGACTTTTGAAACCGGTAAGATGACGGCGATTTCTGATCACCACTACCGCAAAAGTGATCGCTACATGATCGGTATGGTGTTGATGGGGTTTGTGAGTGGCGTGTTGTTCATCATGCTGATTCGCAGAAGACCAACTAAGTCTGGTGAGAACTTACTATTGAAAAATGTAAGCTCATAAACACACTAGGCTGACAATAAATACTAGACTCAGAATAAATACAGCAATCCAATAAAAAGCCCCGACGCTCAGGCAGCAACGGGGCTTTTTGTTATCTGTTAACTTATCAAGCTAAGACAAAACAAGATTATTCTTGGTCACCAAGCAACACTGAGTCTAGTGCGATAACCATCATGTCGTTGAAAGTCGTTTGACGTTCATCTGATGTCGTTTGCTCACCAGTCTTGATGTGGTCAGAAACAGTACAGATCGTTAGAGCTTTTGCGCCGTATTCAGCACATACACCATAGATGCCAGCCGCTTCCATCTCTACGCCAACAATGCCGTATTTGTCCATTACTTCGAACATCTCTGGATCTGGCGTGTAGAACAGCTCAGCCGAGAACAGGTTACCGACTTTTACGCCGACACCGAGAGCTTTGGCTGCATCTTCTGCCGCGCGCACCATTTTGTAATCCGCAATAGCCGCAAAGTCATGATCTTTAAAGCGAATACGGTTCACTTTAGAGTCAGTACATGCGCCCATACCGATCACCACATCACGCACTTTGATATCTTCGCTCACTGCACCACAACTGCCGACACGAATGATCTTCTTCACACCAAAGTCTTTGATCAGCTCAGTCGCGTAAATAGAACAAGATGGAATGCCCATACCGTGTCCCATTACCGAAACCTTACGACCTTTGTAAGTACCGGTGTAACCAAACATGTTGCGAACGTCGCACACTTGAACCACTTCTTCTAAGAAGGTTTCAGCGATGTATTTAGCACGTAGCGGGTCACCTGGCATTAAAACTACGTCAGCGAAATCACCCATTTCAGCATTAATATGTGGAGTAGCCATTGAAAATATCCTTAATCTCAAAACAAAAAAAGAAGAGAGAGGTTTCCCTCTCTCTTCGTTAACTATTATAGAAAGCTTGTACCGTGTCCCATTGGCGATGTACCAAAGTATGACGCTAAGCTTTGACCGATATCAGCGAACGTATCGCGACGGCCTAAAGAACCGGCTGGAACCTTCTGACCGTAAACAATCACAGGGATGTGCTCACGAGTATGGTCTGTACCTGGCCATGTCGGATCACAACCGTGGTCAGCCGTTAGGATAAGCACATCATCTTCTTTCATCATATCGATGATTTCATTGATGCGACCATCGAAGTACTCAAGTGCCGCTGCATAACCAGCAACATCACGGCGGTGGCCGTAAGCTGAGTCGAAATCAACGAAGTTAGTGAACACGATAGTGTTGTCGCCTGCTTCATTGATCGCTTCTTTGGTTGCTTCAAATAGCGCAGGAATACCTGTTGCTTTGGTTTTCTGAGTGATGCCACAACCCGCGTAGATATCAGAGATCTTGCCGATTGAGTGAACGTTACCGCCCTTCTCATCAACCAACTTCTGAAGAATGGTGGCTGCAGGTGGCTCAACAGAAAGATCACGACGGTTACCAGTACGTTCGAATTGACCTTTACCTGGGCCAATGAACGGACGAGCGATAACACGACCAATGTTGTAGTCTTCTAGCTCTTCACGAGCAATCTGACAAAGGTCTAATAGGTTTTGCAGGCCGAATGTCTCTTCGTGACAAGCGATCTGGAAAACAGAATCTGCAGAAGTATAGAAGATAGGCAAGCCAGTCTTCATATGCTCTTCACCTAGGTTATCTAGGATTTCCGTGCCAGATGAGTGGCAGTTACCTAAGAAACCAGACAGGCCTGCACGCTCAAGGATGCGGTCAGTCAGTTCTTTTGGAAAGCTGTTCTCTTTGTCGGTGAAGTAGCCCCAGTCAAACAGTACAGGAACACCCGCAATTTCCCAGTGACCTGATGGCGTGTCTTTACCAGAAGACAGCTCAGCAGCGTGACCGTAAGCGCCAATGATCTCAGCGTCTGCATCCATACCAGGAGCAAAACGACCCGTAGACTCTTTGTGAGCCATCGCTAGACCTAGCTTAGACAGGTTTGGCAGTGCCAGTGAACCTTTACGATCTGCATTGTCTGCAAGACCTTGGTCACAATGATCTGCGATGTGGCCCATAGTGTCAGAACCTACATCACCAAATTTGTCTGCATCCGCTGTTTCACCGATACCGAATGAATCTAAAACTAAAATAAATGCTCTTTTCATTTTCTTCACCAACTTATTGCTCTTTGCACCAGAACTCTGTTTATCGGTATACGCGAGGTATACCGATACCTGTTATTTACACGTCTTCAGAACGAATCTGACGGTAAACGTCTGGCGTTGCTGTATATTCTCCGCCCACAGTGATTGCATTTTGTAATGCTGTTGCAGCTTCTTGCCACTGTTGTTCGTTACGAGCATGAATCATTGCTAATGGCTTATCTTCACTTGCTACTTCACCTAGGCGAATGAAGTGATCAAAACCGACTGCGTAATCAATGCTGTCAGTTGCTACACGACGACCGCCGCCCATACCAACCACAGCCATACCAATTGCACGAGTATCCATTGCTGATACCACACCGCTTTCTAACGCGTACACTGGCTTAATAATGTCTGCTTTTTCTAGGTAGTTATCGTAGTTCATTACGAAATCAACTGGACCACCAAGGCCCGCTACCATTTTACCGAAGCACTCTGCTGCCTTACCGTTATCCAGTACTGCCATCAGTTTTTCGCGCGCTTCGTCTGAGTCTTTAGCTAGGTTACCGAGCACCAGCATTTCAGCACACGATGCTAGAGTGATCTCTAACAAGCGAGGGTTACGGTATTCACCCGTTAGGAACTGAACCGCTTCACGAACTTCTACTGCGTTACCCGCTGAAGAAGCCAGCACTTGGTTCATGTCCGTTAGGATTGCTGTTGTTTTAGTACCCGCACCGTTTGCTACTGCAACGATAGATTTCGCTAGCTCTTCAGATGCTTCGTAAGTCGGCATGAATGCGCCTGAACCTACTTTTACATCCATCACTAGAGAATCAAGGCCCGCAGCCAGTTTCTTAGATAGGATTGAAGCCGTGATCAGCGAGATGTTATCGACTGTTGCTGTGATATCACGAGTTGCGTAAACACGCTTGTCAGCAGGAGCTAGATCGCCTGTTTGACCGATGATAGCCACGCCAGCATCTTTCGTTACTTCACCGAACACATCGTTGGTTGGTGTAATGTTGTAACCCGGAATAGATTCCAGCTTGTCTAGCGTACCGCCAGTGTGGCCTAAACCACGACCAGAGATCATTGGAACGAAACCGCCACATGCTGCCACCATTGGGCCAAGCATCAGAGAAGTAACGTCGCCAACACCACCAGTAGAGTGTTTATCAACGATTGGGCCATCAAAGTTCATGTGGCTCCAGTCAATCACCATGCCTGAATCACGCATTGCACACGTTAGTGCGATACGTTCTGGCATCGTCATTTCATTAAAAAAGATAGCCATTGCGAATGCGGCAATTTGGCCTTCAGAAACCGTGTTCTTAGCCACACCTTGAATGAAGAAGTTAATTTCTTCAGCTGTTAGGACTTCACCGTCACGTTTTCTGCGAATAATTTCTTGAGGTAGATACATTAGTGCCTCCCAAACTCTAGTGAGTATGGTTTGTAGGGAAAAGAGGTAATATGGAGTGGCTTGACGCCACTCCATCAAACAGACTTATTATGTTCAATACTCTAAATATTTGGCGTTGCAGTTAGGCGACCAGTGAGTTCATTCCTATGAGCATAGAGGCTCTATGTGATTAGGAGGAACTTACGCAGTCAACAACGCTGCGGTGTCAAATATGACGAGTAAATTAGTATGCTGCTGGATCAGCAGTCTGGTCTGTCACTTCTAATGTATTAAGAAGGTTAGTTAGTAGGCTTGAAGCACCAAAACGGTAGTGCATGTTGTCTGCCCACTCAGCGCCTAGTAGCTCATCAGCCATTGCTAGGTATAGTGCTGCATCTTCAGCAGTACGTACGCCACCAGCTGGTTTGAAACCAACTGTTTTAGCAACGCCCATGTCACGGATAACTTCAAGCATCATGCGCGCGTACTCTGGAGTCGCGTTTACTGGCACTTTACCTGTTGAAGTTTTGATGAAGTCTGCACCTGCTTCGATACAGATTTGAGAAGCTTTCTTGATTAGTGCTTCTTCTTTCAGTTCACCTGTTTCGATGATCACTTTAAGCGTGATGTCACCACAAGCTGCTTTACACTGTTTAACTAGCTCAAAGCCAACTTCTTCGTTGCCAGCAATAAGAGCACGGTATGGGAATACTACGTCAACTTCGTCTGCGCCGTACGCTACCGCTGCTTTTGTTTCTGCAACAGCAATTTCGATGTCGTCATTACCATGAGGGAAGTTAGTTACAGTCGCAATGCGTACTTCTGGAGTACCTTGCTCACGCAACGCTTTCTTAGCTGCTGGGATAAAGCGAGGGTAAATACAGATTGCAGCGGTGTTGCCTACTGCAGTCTTCGCGTCATGACAAAGCGCCACTACTTTTTCAGTAGTATCGTCGTCATTTAGCGTAGTTAGGTCCATAAGTTTAAGTGCACGTAGAGCTGCTGCTTTTAAATCGCTCATTTCTATCTCCGATCAATATATTCAAATAGTTAACTACTTCGCCCTCCATCCAGTATAGATGGATATTTTAGTAATGCTCAGTAGCCACAAATGAACGGACTTGGTTCCCTGAAGACTTGATAACTTTCGCTACCAATTGCAATCCTTGTCACCGCACAGTACCAGTTTGGTCTATGGCACAACAAATCAGTCATGTTGTGTCTAACATCTATAGCGTATCGCTAATTTTGGCTTAATCCCAGAAGAATAACGTTCGAGTTGATTTCGAGGTTACTTTCTTGCCAACAGAGACATCCTATCCCTTTAGCTTATACATTATAGGTATCCATCAATAAATTGTAGTGCTCCTTAGAACGCAAACGGTTTGTATCTCAAAAAAACATTCTAGACCCTACATCGAATCTAAGCATAAGCGCGTGCATATACTAAAAACGGCAGGCCTAAAAACAAAAAAGCCCCGCAGCAATTTCTTGCTACGGGGCGATATTATTATGGCGTCTATATATCGATTTCTAACTAATTAGAAAGACAGGAAGAAGCCAGCAATTGTTGCTGCCATCAGGTTAGATAGAGTACCAGCAATTACCGCTTTAACACCCATACGTGCGATGTCGTGGCGACGGCTTGGTGCAATACCACCTAGACCACCTAGAAGAATCGCAATTGAAGAAAGGTTTGCGAAACCACATAGTGCGAATGCGATGATAGCTTGAGTCTTCTCAGACATCACTTGACCAGTTGCTGCAACAACTTGAGCGTTTTCACCAACGTATGGTACGAAGTTTAGGTATGCAACGAATTCGTTAACAACTGTCTTCTGACCAATGAAAGAACCAGCGATAGTTGCTTCTTCCCATGGAACACCAATGATGAATGCTAGCGGTGCGAAGATCCAACCTAGAAGAAGTTCTAGAGTTAGGTTTTCCATACCGAACCAACCACCGATGCCACCTAGGATACCGTTGATTAGAGCAATTAGACCGATGAATGCTAGTAGCATTGCACCAACGTTAAGTGCTAGTTGTAGACCAACTGATGCGCCACCTGCTGCTGCGTCGATAACGTTAGCTGGTTTGTCATCGCCACCGTCCATTTCGTCAGCGATGTTGTCGTCTGGCGTATCTGTTTCAGGCTTGATGATTTTAGCGAATAGTAGACCACCTGGTGCTGCCATGAATGATGCTGCTACAAGGTACTCTAGAGGTACACCCATAGATGCGTAACCCGCTAGTACACCACCAGCTACAGAAGCCAAACCACCACACATTACTGCGAATAGTTCAGAGTTAGTCATTTTAGGAACAAATGGACGAACAACTAGAGGTGCTTCAGTTTGACCAACGAAGATGTTTGCTGCTGCAGACATAGACTCGGCGCGAGAAGTACCTAGAGCTTTCTGAAGACCACCACCAAGAACTTTGATTACAATTTGCATAACACCAATGTAGTAAAGTACAGAGATAAGTGCAGAGAAGAAAATCAGAGTTGGTAGTACTTGGAAAGCAAAGATGAAACCGATACCGTCAACTGAGAAGTTAACTAGGCTGCCGAATAGGAAACCAGTACCGTCTTTACCGTAGTCGATCACGTTTGCTACACCAGCAGAGAAACCTGCAAGTAGATCACGACCCCAAGGGATGTAAAGTACGAATGCACCAAGTGCGAATTGGATAGCGAAAGCGCCACCCACTGTTCTTAGATTAATAGCTTTGCGGTTGTCAGATAGTAGTACTGCGATTGCGATCAGTGCAACCATTCCGACTAGGCTCATAAACAGGCTCATAGTTTATGACTTCCTTATTAGTTATTTATTGGCGTGTTACAAAATGGGGCTATAAAGCGGAGGCAATTATACTCATGCGACCACTAATAAAGTAATGCCGTCCTCACACTTTCGTAGAAGATTCATGTACCATTCACACGCAAATGTGACCCAAATCACAAGCTCAGTGCAATTTACGCAAACGATAAACAAAAACCTTCGATTTTATTCACATATACCGAATGCGCGATGGCTATTTTGCCAAATTTGCGCTGCAATCGATTGCTTTGGCTCTTTTCTAAGCAAAAAAAGTTCATTTAAGATCGTAACTAAATATTTGGAATGATTAACATTTCCTTGGTTTCCATACATGGGCATGTCCGGAGCATCCGTTTCCAATACCAGACATTCAAGGGGCAATTTTGCGATGGTTGTGCGTGTTTTTTGCGCTCTTGGGTAAGTTATCGTTCCACCGACGCCAATATAGAAACCGAGCTTGATCCACGCCAAAGCTTGCTGTTCACTCCCAGAAAAACCGTGAATCACACCACCTAAGGTGAACTTATGCTGCTTTATTAGCTCGATAAGTCGGTTGTAAGACTTCCTCTCATGGATGATTAAAGGCAGGTCAAACTCCTTCGCAAGCTCCATTTGTTGGATGAAAAAGCGCTCTTGTTTCTCTCGTTCAACGTCCACAAAAAAGTCGAGCCCGCACTCACCTATCGCGACACATTGGCTGTTTTTTGAAGCGAGTAATTGGCGAAGTTCCGAAAATTGTTCGTCATTGGCCGGTTCTAAAAAGTAAGGATGGAAGCCTAATGCATAGTAAATATTGGGGTGAGATTGCGCAATTTTCTCAAGCTTATGCCAGTTATTTTGACCGATAGAAGGGATGAGTAACTTCTCAACTTGAGCCTGTTTTGCCTCTTTGATATATCCCTCAATGCTCAGCTCATGGGTAAAACCTTGCTCAAACGCCTCAAAGTCTGCGTGGCAATGTGTATCAAATAGCGGAAAATCACTTGTTTGCTGTGTCATCTTTCCCACTCTCAGCTTGCTGCCCTTGAGGATCTCGACGATAAGGAACACAACTGCGCTTGTTTTCAGGCGTTAGCCCAAGCTCTTCACACCACTTATCGTATTTCCTAATCCAAGCTTTTATCCAACCGAACATATTTACCTCAAGCTTATTGTCTAAAATGGCACGCATTAAAAAACGCCTATTGCAGAACAATAGACGTTTTTGTTTAACTCGAATAGAGATCGAAGAAATTAGTGCTCGCGCGTCGCTCGGAATTGAACTTCAGGGAAACGTTCAGAAGCTAGGTTCAAGTTCACCATAGTTGGTGCGATGTAAGACAGGTTATCACCGCCATCTAGCGCTAGGTTAGATTGGTTCTTACGTTTGAATTCTTCAAGTTTCTTAGCGTCATCACATTCAACCCAACGAGCTGTTGCAACGTTAACACCTTCGTAGATAGCTTCTACGTTGTATTCCGCTTTCAAGCGCGCTACAACCACGTCGAACTGAAGGACACCAACCGCACCAACGATCAGGTCGTTGTTCTGCATAGGACGGAATACTTGTACTGCGCCCTCTTCTGAAAGCTGAACTAAGCCTTTTAGAAGTTGCTTCTGCTTAAGTGGATCGCGTAGGCGAATACGACGGAATAGCTCAGGTGCGAAGTTAGGAATACCAGCGAACTTAAGGCTCTCACCTTGAGTAAAGGTATCACCAATCTGGATAGTACCGTGGTTATGTAGACCGATAATATCACCCGCGTATGCTTTCTCAGCACGAGCACGGTCACCCGCCATGAAGGTTACCGCATCAGAGATACTTACACTCTTACCAGTACGAACATGGTTCATCTTCATACCTTGGTTGTAAGTACCCGAAACGATACGCATGAATGCGATACGGTCACGGTGTTTAGGGTCCATGTTTGCTTGGATCTTAAATACGAAACCAGAGAACTTCTCTTCTGTCGCTTCAACATCACGTTCGTTCGCTTGACGCGTTTGAGGTGCTGGAGCCCATTTCGTTAGACCATCAAGCATGTGGTCAACACCAAAGTTACCCAATGCAGTACCGAAGTAAACCGGCGTTAGTTCACCCGCTAGGAACAGTTCATGATCAAACTCAGGACAAGCACCGATAACAAGCTCTAGCTCTTCACGTACGCTTTCCGCAAGATCAGCACCTACTGCTTCATCTAGCTCAGGGTTATCGAGACCTTTGATGATACGAACTTCTTGGATCTCGTGGCCGTGGCCAGATTCATACAAGATCGTTTCATCACGGTGAATGTGGTAAACACCTTTAAACTCTTTACCACAACCAATTGGCCATGAGATTGGAGCGCAAGCCATACCTAGCTCGCTCTCTACTTCATCAAGCACTTCCATTGGGTCACGAACGTCACGGTCAAGTTTGTTCATAAACGTTACGATTGGCGTATCACGCAGACGCGTTACTTCCATTAGTTTACGAGTACGATCCTCGACACCTTTCGCAGCATCGATAACCATCAAACATGAATCAACCGCTGTTAGCGTACGGTACGTATCTTCCGAGAAATCTTCGTGTCCTGGAGTATCTAGTAGGTTTACTAGGCAATCATTGTATGGGAATTGCATTACCGACGTAGTTACCGAGATACCACGTTCTTTTTCCATCTCCATCCAGTCAGATTTAGCGTGCTGGTTAGAGCCACGGCCTTTTACGGTACCCGCTTTTTGAATCGCGTTTCCGAATAAAAGAACTTTTTCAGTAATCGTGGTTTTACCCGCATCCGGGTGAGAGATAATCGCAAACGTTCTACGTTTGCTCACTTCTTGTTGGAAAGACATAGTCGCCCTTTGCTGATCTAAAGCGTAAAAAGGGCAAGTAGATAATACTTGCCCTTGAATTCTGTGTGCGGATTATACAGAAAGCGTATCACTTTCTAAAGGGTCAGTTTACACCCTATTTTTTGGCTAATTTTGTGATTAGCTATCTAGTTAGCGAAAAGACGTAACATGACTAGCTAAAAGACATAAAAAGATAGCTCATAATGATGGCATCTTCGTTGCCTTGTTTAGTTGGATAGTAATTACGACGGCGATCAACTTCGTTGAAGCCTGCCTTTTCGTAAAGATTAAACGCGTTCACATTACTTTCGCGAACTTCCAGCCAAGCGCTTTCAGCATCAGCTTGTTCACATATATCAAGGAAATGTTCAGTTAGTGCCTTACCATAACCTTTGCCTTGCTTGCTTGGGTCTACCGCAATATTAAGCAGCGTCACTTCACCAACAATATTTTGAGCGAAGAAATAGCCCACCACTTGTCCATCAACTTCAAGGACATGATGACAAGCGCCTCGGCTATCAAGATCTCGGATCATATTTTCAGACCAAGGGTGAGAATGCGCGGCCTGCTCTATCTTCCAAATGGCGTCTAGGTGTTGTTGTGAAGTCGGTAAAAATTGATTAGTCATAAGCACAAATTTGTTGCCATAAGTCGCGGCGGTGTTGGTTGTTACCGTTAATGTCAGACAGTAATGGCGATTGAAGTGTTTTAGCCTTCAGCTCTTGAGCCGACTCACAACCAGCAAACCATATCCACTCAACCGAACCTAAATCCACAGTAGACAAGTGTTGCGGTTGAAGGTGTAAAGCCTGAGATAAGTCGAGCTTGATACTTTTGAGTACTCGCTCAAACATCACGGCGAGATCTTCCTGAGGTTTTTCAGGCGAAACCAACAGTAACTTGCAATCGCTCGAGAGCGGAGTCAATTCAGATTCATAACCTGCTAAACGCTCTGGGTGACTTAGTTCCCATTGGCTAATGCCCATCTCATGTAGGTATTGCGCGTGTGTTTGTGACATATCTAGCGGTAGTAACCTTAAGTTTATTGGAGCCAAAGTTTATTGAAACCAGAAGTTTGTTAGAACTAGTTTTGTGAAAGCTGCCTCTATTGAAAGAGCGCTTATTAGAGCAGGGCTGATACTAACAAAAAATAAAGGAGCATCAAGCTCCTTTATTTAGACTAAATCAGTTTGTATCTTGTTGCGTGATAAATCAGCTTATAAGTCGTTGAACTCGGGGCTGTAAGCAATCTCACCAGCATGTCCAGCAAACGCACCGTTTACCAATTCAATCGCTTGGAAAGCACCTTCAGGCACATCCCAAACACAACTCAGGCCAAACTCGCTCGCAGCCTTGAAACCAAAGCGGCTGTAATAAGCAGGGTCACCCAACACAACGCAAGCTGGGTAACCAAAATCAACCAAAGTGGAAAACGCATCTTCAACTAGAGATTTGGCAATGCCTTGGTTGCGGAACTCTTCTTTCACAGCGAGAGGCGCAAGCCCTTGCCAGTTATGATCGTCGCCATCAAGAGTGATAGGGCTAAACATCAGGTGACCAACCACCTCGCCTTCATCAGAACAAGCCACCAGCGATAGCGTTAAATGGCTATTCTCACGCAAGCTCATAACCAAGTTAGCTTCTGCATCTGTTTCAAAAACAGATTTCAATAAACGATCAATGACAAGTATATCTGCCGGTGCTTCAGTTCGAATAAGCATTCATTACCTCACTTTGTGTATCTGGGGATTGTACTCCCTTCTGCACAAAATCAGCTAATTGATTTAACAAAGTTTTCATAGGAGTCGGCAATAAGTCCAAATCTACGCTATCCATCAAGTTTTTAACTTCTAAACCGAGCTCGGTATCGCCTTCAATAGACAGTCTACGTTGGAAGAAAAGCGTATCTGGGTCTTCTTTACGCCCCGCAATCAACACAAGATCGTTAAGATTGCCGCTAAAGCTTACATCTTCAACCACCTCTTTATCAGCTACAACCAGTTGCTCATTTTTGTAGCTAATACACCAACTTAACCCCATGTCTTTTATTGAGACTTTCAGCCATTTGTCTTCTAAAAACTCAAAGTCACCGTCCTCTAAAGCTTCCTTGAATACATTCTTAAGCGCCTCCAATAAGGCTCTTTTTTGTACTGTTTTAGGCAATAACTGGACTGGAGATCGCAAAATTGATGCGGCATTTTGAACTAGTTGAGTGCGAATCTTGTTTATCACGTGACTTATCCGTAACTTTGTCAATAATATGGAATGCATCATAGATGATGTTGAGATCTCAGTTACTGTTATGTATCAAATTAACTTCTGTTTGATACTCGACCTTTAATATCCTGAAAATCACAGTTATAGTAACTCAGGTAATGAGAATTACAGCGGATCGCTGCACTCACAGGTAAATATCGATAGCCACACAAAAAGTAATAAATATTTATCGATAGTGAATATTCAAGCTCTTGGAGAATTGGTAGTACTTTGATGCCTCCCCAACAACTACAACATTGGTTTACCCAGCTAACTGCAAATAGTCCGTTCTTTTTTGCAGTACTTGATGCTCAACATAACTATTTTATGGTGAATGAGCGTTACTGCGATATTGCTGGTTTGAGTCAAACAGAGCTTGCAGGCATGAATGATCGCCAAACATTGGGCGAACAGTTCTACCAACATCTCAAGCCTTACTATGAGCGTGCATTCAGTGGCGAAACGATTGAGGCCGAAGTCACCCTCAACGAAACAGACCTCGATACCAGCCTTCATTTCAGCCTATCTCCGCTTACCAATGGCAACAAAACCGACTACATCGTCTTTCACGCCTTCGACACATCAGAAAACCAAGTACTTGTCCGTTCTTTAGAAGAATCCGAAGCCAAATTCCACAAACTATCTCAACTACTCCCTGACGGATTACTGCTCGTTGAAAGTGACTATATCTTGTCATCCAACCCAGCGGCAGCGCGCCTGCTTGGCTTTAACTCAACCACAGAGTTAATTGGCGAACAGCTGGGACGCCTATTTATCGATGAACAAACCAAAACAGTCTTCAATAATAACCTCAGCTCTATTATTTCTGAGTCTGGTTTGGTTTGCTTAACGGGTGCGCGATGCGGCTTTGAACGTAAGGTCCAGCTCAACATCGACTCCACCACCGTTCTTGGAAGCAACACTCAGCTGGTGCTTATTCAAGACGCACAAGAAACCGCAAAACAATACACACCAGCAAACAGTGAAGATGCCTACATAGATGCACTGACCAAGCTCTACAACCGAGTTGGGTTTACTAAGCGTCTTGAGCAGTTCATTCACAACGATACGCCGGTGGTGATGCTCTACTTAGACATTGATAACTTCAAGAATATCAATGACTCACTTGGTCATCACATCGGTGACAAGGTGATAAAAGAGGTCGCTTCGCGCCTTAAACGCTTACTGCCTCGTAAGGCCGTGATTGGGCATTTAGGCGGGGATGAGTTTGGTATTATCTTGCCAGAACCTGAACATCAGCGAACACCTGAAATGCTCGCTGAAAAGATCATATCCCTTATCAACCAACCCTTCGATCTTCACCACTTTAGCAAACGCTTAGCCTGCTCAATTGGTAGCGTGAGTTTTCCTCAAGATGGGACTGATGCTCGTATCTTGCTGCAAAATGCAGACACAGCAATGTATGAAGCCAAAGATCGTGGTCGCAACCGCCTGATCAAGTTCAACGAACAGATGAACAAAGAAGCGCGCATGCGACTGTGGCTTGAGATAGAGCTACAAAAGGCGCTGCAACAAAATGGACTTGAGGTTTGGTATCAACCAAAAGTGAATGCCCGTGACTTCACCATCAACGGCGCTGAAGCTCTAGTACGTTGGAAGCACCCTGTCGAAGGTTATATCAGTCCTGCTGCGTTCATTCCTGTGGCAGAGCGAGCTGGACTTATTGAACAACTTGGCCGAGTGGTAATGCGTGAAGTGTTTGCTACGGTTAAGCGCTGGAAGATGCAAGGTATCCTTCCAGGTCGTGTCGCGATCAACCTATCTCCAGAACAGTTTGGTAACCCAAAGCTGATTGATTATATGGAAAAATTGCTGCGTTCGACCGAGCTTGATCCAAGTGCGATTACGTTTGAGCTAACGGAAAGCGCGGTAATGAGTGATAGTGAACACACACTTCAAATGCTTAACGCCATCAAGAAACTTGGCTTTGCTCTCTCCATTGATGATTTCGGTACAGGTTACTCTTCACTGTCTTACCTTGCTCGCTTCCCAATTGATGAGCTTAAAATAGACCGTGCTTTCATCTCTGATATCGATACCCTACCAAAGCAAATTACCGTAATTGAAAACATCATCAACCTAGGTAAATCTCTCGATTTGACCGTGGTTGCAGAAGGTGTCGAAACCAGTGAGCAAGCGACTCTGCTGTCTAACCTCAACTGTAGTTCGATTCAAGGCTTCCACTTCTATCGTCCGCAACCAAAACAAGATGTCGAAGAGTTGTTTGCTCAAAACCGCCGTCATAAGAACTGATTAGACGATTCCAATACGCACCTCATTCAAAACCAAAGCAACACACAAAACTACCACTCGTCAGTACCTCAAACGGAGTAAAAGCAGATTTATCCATCTAAACCTGCCTTACATCAATTCCGTCATTCACAATTCTTCATAAAATGCTCGCTTCAACTTAATTCTACTGGTAGTGAGCAAATGGAACTCTTATGCCCAGCGGGTAACTTACCTGCTTTGAAAACCGCTATTGATTGTGGTGCGGATGCTGTCTATATCGGATTCAAAGACGATACCAATGCCCGACACTTTGCAGGCCTAAACTTTGCGGGTAAAAAGCTCGATCGTGCTGTGCAGTATGTGCATGACCACAACAAGAAAATTCATGTTGCCCTAAATACGTTTGCTCACCCAAATGGCTTCGACCGTTGGACTAATGCCGTAGACAACGCCGCTGCTCTGGGTGTTGATGCGTTGATCATCGCAGACATCGCGGTGCTTGAGTACGCAGCAAATAAGTATCCAGATCTCGAACTGCACCTATCAGTGCAAGCATCTGCGACCAATGCGGCGGCTATCGACTTCTACCATAAAAACTTCAACGTTAAGCGTGTCGTACTACCGCGTGTGTTGTCGATTCATCAGGTCAAACAGCTTTCTCGTAACATCACTTCTGACGTTGACCTTGAAGTATTCGCTTTTGGTAGCTTGTGCATCATGGCAGAAGGCCGTTGCTACCTCTCTTCATACATGACAGGCGAATCACCAAATACCGTTGGTGCTTGTTCTCCCGCAAAATACGTTCGCTGGCAAGAAACAGAAACTGGCCTCGAGTCTCGCTTGAACGAAATCCTTATCGATAAGTATGAAGCAGGTGAGAACGCAGGTTACCCAACGCTGTGTAAAGGCCGCTTTGAAGCCGAGATCGATGGTGAACGTAAGCGCTATCACGCACTTGAAGAGCCAACCAGCCTCAACACGCTATCCATGTTGCCTGAGCTTTTCGCGGCAAACGTTGCCTCAGTGAAGATTGAAGGTCGCCAACGCAGCCCGGCTTATGTTGAACAAGTCACTCGCACGTGGCGCGCAGCTATCGATCGCTACTTAGCGAACCCAGAACAATACCAAGTGGAACAAGCTTGGAATGCGACACTGGCGAATGTATCGGAAGGTACACAAACCACGCTTGGCGCTTATCACCGTAAATGGCAATAGAGCCAAATGGAGAACTCAATGAAATACGCATTAGGCCCTCTACTTTATTTTTGGCCAAAACAAGACGTTGAAAGCTTCTATGAGCAAGCGAAATCAAGCTCAGCCGATATCATCTACCTAGGTGAAGCGGTGTGTTCAAAGCGTCGTGAGATGAAAGCGAAACACTGGATGGACATTGCTAAAGAGCTGTCGGCTTCAGGTAAGCAAGTCGTACTTTCCACCATGGCATTGCTAGAAGCACCAAGCGAAGTCAACATCATGAAGAAGTACATCGATAACGGTGACTTTGCGATCGAAGCCAATGATGTGTCTGCAATTCAACTGGCCAGCGAAAGCAAAGTACCTTTCGTGGTTGGCCCGGCAGTAAACACCTACAACGCACGCACCCTGAACCTATTCTTGAAACAAGGCATGACGCGTTGGTGTATGCCGGTTGAGCTTTCTCGCGAATGGCTAAGCAACGTAATGACCCAGTGCGAAGAGCTAAATATTCGTAACAAGTTCGAAGTTGAAGTGTTTAGCCACGGCTACCTGCCGCTTGCTTACTCAGCACGCTGCTTTACCGCTCGCGCTGAAAACAAAGCTAAAGACGATTGCGAAACCTGCTGTATCAAGTACCCAACAGGGCTACAAGTAGAAAGCCAAGAAGGCCAATCAGTCTTCAACCTTAACGGTATTCAGACGCAATCAGGCTACTGCTACAACCTAGTCAATGATTTACCGAACATGCACGACCTGGTTGATGTGGTTCGTTTAAGCCCTCTCGGTATCGATACCTTCTCTGAAATCAATAACTTCAGAGCGAACGAGCAAGGTCAAAAACCGATGAAGATTGAAAGCCGCCAATGTAATGGTTACTGGCATCAGCTTGCAGGTTTAGACGTTAAGAACATCTAGTTCCTCGCATTGGACTAACCAGCAACAGATACAAAAAAGGTCTAGCGTTCGCTAGACCTTTTTAATGCGACTTAAGAAACACGGCCTATGCCGTCGCTGTTTCCATCGGTGAGGCATCGAGCTTCTTTAAGTCTTTGTAGAGCATTACCATCACCACCACACTTAGTGCGATGTTAGACAGTGGGTACGCAATCCAGATCCCCGGCACACCATACAACTTAGGCATAATGTACAAGAACGGTAGTTGGATAAGCATATTACCTATAGTCACAAACATCGCCTTGCTGCCCTTGTTCACCGCTTGATAGTAAGCAGCTGCGACTACCAAGAAGCCATCCAGAGCCAGTGCAAACATGTGAAGGCGAATACCCAACACGGTGTACTCAACCAACTGAGGTTCGTCTGAGTTAAATACTGATACAAACTCACGTGGGAACGCATTGAGAAGCAGCACGAACGCCACACCAATCAATACCGAACTCATCATCGCAATCTTAAGTAGCTTGCGGATGTTTGCTTGGTTACGCGCACCATGGTTGTAGCTCACCAATGGTTGCATGCCGTTGGCGATACCTTCAGCCGTGAGATAATAAACCGTCACGATGTAGCCCAAAATCGCGTAAGCACCGATCATCAACTGGTCGCCATATTGAGAGAACAACGCATTGTGCAACGCCACCATCATCGAACCATAAGCGTACATAAAGAAGCTTGATGTACCAATGGCGAAGATTTGTGGAATCACATCCAGCTTCAATCTCAACTCATTCCAACGTAAACGTAGGTTTGCTCGACGCGAGAAGAAGTAAGCCAAGCCGAGAGCCGTTACTACAAACTGGGCAATCGCTGTTGCTAATGCTGCACCCATCAACTCCCAGCCATAGAGAGCGATAAACAGGTAATCGAGCACGATATTAATCACCGCACCAACGATCATCAGTATCGTCGCTAAGTTCGGACTGTCATCGTTACGCAGTAGAAACGGCATCGCGATCGAACCTAGCGTGAAGACACTAGCACCAATCAGAATGTGTAAGTACTGCAGACCAAGTTCATACACTCGCCCTTCAGCGCCCTGCCAAAGCAAGAAGTTATCAGCAAACAAGAACAGCAATGCAGAGACAATAGGCGTTATCGCTAACAACAAGGTTAAGCCCGTTGCTAAGATCTGCTTAGCGCCTTGAGTATCTTTTTCACCTTGGCGAATCGAGACAAGCGCACCTGTGCCCACACCCACCAACATACCAATACCAAGAATCGAACCAATCACAGGCCACGCAACATTGATACCTGCAAGTCCATCAGCCCCCACATAGCGGCCAATGAAGATGCCATCCACCACTTGGTACAGGCCATTAACCAACATGGCCGCCACGGTAGGGATTGTGTATCGCCAAAATTGACGACTAATTGAGTTACTCATTTCTTACTCTACTTTCATTTGTGAGTCGCATATCAACAAGATATGACTCGAAAAATTAGTTAACAAGGCTAACTAAATATCTAAATTATTTACTTTAAAGCTTTATTTAATAATAGGTTTAACTGCTGAGATTCTTGCTCAGACAAACGGCTTTCCAGTATCTGTGCCATGACCTGATAGATCTTACTTTCTTCTTCCAAGCCGACTTCCGCTTTGCTGGTCAGTACGACCAACTTAGACCTCGCATCTTCGAGCGAAGCTTTACGCTCAACGAGACCTTTTCTCTCTAACCTTTGAACCATAGTAGTTGCTGAAGGCTTGGTTACTTGCATTTCAATCGCCAGATCTGTCAATCGGATCGGTTCAGGAGAGGCTTGAATGACCTTCAAATAGTCATATTCATTGAAGCTCAATTGGCAAATAGGATCTTCATTTACCTGAGTGCGCCATATCTTAGAGGCGAAGCGCTCAATCTTTTCTAAATTCTGGTTCAGCATACTCACCTAATCAAAGAATAGCATTTAGTTAGCAAGGCTAACTATTTTAGTGTTGTTTAAATAAAAAGCAATCAAAACGAGATGAAGATCATAAAAAAGGAGCATAAAAAAACCGCTGACAGACAGCGGCTTTTCGGAATCAAAATGTGTTGCTTACTTAGCGTTGGCTTCTTCTTCGGCCTCAGCCAGCTTAACTTGCGCTAAGTGCTCAGCTTTAAGTGTGGTGAAGATACGGCTTAACTCTAAGAAAGAGTAACGATGTTCTACGTATTCATACACGTTAAAAGAAACCGCTAACTTGTACAAAGAGATAGCATTCGCGTAATCACCATTCATATGGTAACGCTTAGCAAGGTAGAAGTACGTCTCTGTTAGACGCTGCGCAAGTAACGTGTTGTCACGAGTACCGGTTAAGATCGCCTTGAAAGCCTGCTCTTCAGTAATGTCATCAAGCATAATCGCGACTAATACCCAACCCCACTGCTCATCACGGCTCTCGTAACGTTTTTGCAAATCAAGCTTAGCCTGCTCTGGCGTCAGCTCATGCTGAATGATGTACAACCACAGAGCGCGAAACGGATCGCTAGGATCGTCGGCATAGTGCTTCATCATCTCTTCATTGGCTAAGTCGTAACGCTCGCCATAGTAAAGCGCGATAGAGCGGTTCCTTTCTGCGTAAGAGTTTGCAGGATCAAGCTCTAACGTAGAATCAAAAGATTCATAAGCCGCATCAAACTCCCCTACCTGCGTAAAGTAAACACCCAAAAGATTGAAGATATCAGGTTGAGCAGGGTTCAATGAAAGAGATTGGTTGAAGTCGAGACGCGCGAGATCACGCAGGCCAACACTGTCGTAGTAGTTACCACGTTCAAACAGCATCTTAGCTCGAACTTCATCGTTCAAATCTGGGCGCTGTAATAACTGACTAAGACGTGCAATTTGAACTTCTTGCTGAACGCTTGGTTGCAGTGGCACAGCCATCGGTGGATAAACCCAACTTGAGGTGTTATCTGATGTTGTCGCACAACCTGTTAGTACAAGCAGTAAACACATACTCGCGGTTTGAAACCATTTCACAAATAATTACTCCTGTTATGACCGCAATAAAAAAGGGGAGCGATATGCTCCCCTTTATAACATGCTTTGTTGACGATAGGTTAGAAATCACTAAAAAGCGATATCACCATCGACACACTGAGAATTACTCAGCAGAAGGTGCTTCGCCTTCAGCTGGCGTTTCAACTGCTTCTTTCATGCTTAGACGTACACGGCCTTGACGGTCAATTTCAAGAACCTTAACAGGAACTTCTTGACCTTCAGTTAGGTAGTCAGACACTTTCTCAACGCGCTTGTCAGCGATTTGAGAGATGTGTACTAGACCATCTTTACCTGGAAGGATAGTAACGAATGCACCGAAGTCAGCTAGACGAGCAACTTTACCTTGGTAAATGCGGCCAACTTCAACTTCAGCTGTGATCTCTTCGATACGACGGATAGCTTCTTTAGCAGCTGCGCCTTCAGTAGCAGCAATCTTGATTGTGCCATCGTCTTCGATTTCGATTGTAGTACCAGTTTCTTCACAAAGAGCACGGATAACTGCGCCGCCTTTACCGATAACATCTTTGATCTTATCAGAGCTGATTTTCATTGTGTGGATACGTGGAGCGAATTCAGAGATATCTTCACGAGCACCAGAGATAGCTTCATCCATTACAGAAAGGATGTGCTTACGTGCACCTTGCGCTTGGTTAAGTGCAATTTGCATGATCTCTTTAGTGATACCTTCGATCTTGATGTCCATTTGAAGTGCAGTGATACCAGCGTTAGTACCTGCTACTTTAAAGTCCATGTCACCTAGGTGATCTTCGTCGCCAAGGATGTCAGAAAGAACAACGAAATCGTCGCCTTCTTTAACAAGACCCATTGCGATACCCGCAACAGAAGCTTTGATTGGAACACCAGCATCCATAAGAGCTAGAGATGTACCACATACAGAAGCCATTGAAGAAGAACCGTTAGATTCTGTGATTTCCGATACAACACGAACTGTGTATGGGAATTCTTCAACAGAAGGCATTACTGCTTGGATACCACGTTTAGCAAGCTTACCGTGACCAATTTCACGACGCTTAGGAGAACCAACGAAACCAGTTTCACCTACACAGTATGGAGGGAAGTTGTAGTGTAGAAGGAAGTTGTCTTTCTTCTCACCCATCAGGCTGTCGATGATTTGAGCATCACGTTGTGTGCCAAGCGTTGCAGTAACAAGTGCTTGAGTTTCACCACGAGTGAATAGAGAAGAACCGTGTGTACGTGGAAGAACACCAGTACGTACGTCTAGCGCACGAACCATGTCTTTTTCACGGCCATCGATACGTGGGTTGCCAGCGATGATGCGGCTACGTACTACGTTTTTCTCTAGAGAACCAAGCATGCCGCGGATTTCGCGCTCATCTAGGTTTTCGTCTTGTGCAATTAGAGCTTCAACAACGTCGTTCTTGATTACGCCAACTTGCTCGTAACGAGCCATTTTCTCAGTGATCTGGTACGCGTCAGATAGACGAGTTTCAGCAAGTTCAGCAACTTGAGCTTTAAGCTCAGTGTTAACTGCTGGTGCTTCCCAGTTCCAAGATGGAGTTGCAACTTCAGCAGCAAACTCGTTGATTGCTTTGATTACAACTTGTTGTTGGTCGTGACCGTAAACAACAGCTGAAAGCATTTCTTCTTCAGATAGGTTATCTGCTTCAGATTCAACCATAAGTACTGCGCCTTCTGTACCAGACACAACTAGGTCTAGTTTAGAGTTTTCAAGCTCAGTATTTGATGGGTTAAGAACAAGTTCGCCGTCGATGTGACCAACACGTGCAGCACCGATAGGACCATTGAATGGAGCACCAGAGATAGCAAGCGCAGCAGATGTTGCGATCATAGTGATCATGTCTGGGTTTACGTCAGGGTTGATAGAAACAACCGTAGCGATAACTTGAACTTCGTTTTTAAACGCACTTGGGAAAAGTGGACGAATTGGACGGTCAATCAGACGAGCTGTTAGTGTTTCGCCTTCAGATGGACGACCTTCACGCTTGAAGAAACCACCAGGGATTTTACCCGCAGCGTATGTACGCTCTTGGTAGTTTACTGTTAGTGGGAAGAAGTCTTGACCTGCAACTGCTTCTTTCTTAGCAACAACAGAAACGAATACTGAAGTATCGTCCATAGTCGCCATTACAGCAGCAGTAGCTTGACGTGCAATTACGCCCGTTTCTAGAGTAACGGTGTGGTTACCGTACTGGAACGATTTTACAACTGGTTTTTCAAACATTGTATATCCTTAGCTCTAAAGTCAGACTTTAGATTAAGTGAATAATGACTCAAGACATTACCAATCGCGACTAGTGAAAAGGGACTTAGGATGGTGACTCTTTGTATGTGTTCATACGCCGAATTAAGACCAAATCCGCCTTTGAATAGTCGCGACCTATTGGCCGACATCTGTGACTGTAATCTCTTGAGAGGTTGATTGCCAAACGCTGAAAACGCTATAGGCGGGCGTAGTATAAACTATTTTTATTAGGAGATATATTTCCTATCAGAAAAAGCCAGATGATATTCTGAGCATCCAGCCTAGCATTTTCTTACAGGCACAAAAAAAGGAGCATAAATGCTCCTTTTCTTCAAACTGTCTTTGCAGACATCGCTATTAGCGACGTAGGCCTAGACGCTTGATTAGGTCTTGGTAACGAGCAAGGTTTTTGCCTTTCAAGTAATCAAGAAGCTTACGACGGCTAGAAACCATACGTAGTAGACCACGACGGCTGTGGTGATCGTGTTTGTGCGCTTTGAAGTGACCTTGTAGGTGGTTGATAGAAGCAGTAAGTAGTGCTACTTGTACTTCTGGTGAACCTGTGTCGCCTTCAGATTGTGCGTATTCTGCAACGATTGCTGCTTTAGTTTCTGCATTCAGAGACATAATTCTCTCCTGATAAGAGTAAGTTTATATTTGTAGCAGCCAATCTCTGATTCAGCCGCTACGCGAGCCGAGGATTATAGGGAAGTTTGTCAGTTGGTGCAATAACAATCGAACCCATTAAAAACGAAAAAAGCGAACCACCTAAATTAGGCGTTCGCTTTCTATCTTATTTGCTCGCTTTTCACGACTCAGCGCTAAGATCCGATGTAAGCGCTACGCTTGTGGCTCTTCATCTCTGAAAACAACCAAACGCTTCGGTGCAACTCGGCCATCTTCAGCAATCTGAGCTACGCCGACAAACAGCTTCTCTTCGCCACTTGTCATACGAACCGTGCCTTCAGTTGGCGCACCAGCAACCTGAACTGGCATACCGTGCTGAACTAGGTCAGTCAGTTCCGCGTTCAGGTTTACTTCTGGTAAGTCTTCAACGGCAGTGTCCATTGGCATCAGCAGTGGATCAAGCAGCTCTTTCGGTGCAATTTCTTGCGCCTGTGCTTGCTCTAGGATCTCGTTTAACTGCTCCAAAGTCACCATACGCTCGTATGGGTACTTTGCGACACCTGTACGACGAAGCATGGTCACGTGAGCACCACAACCTAGCATTTCACCAAGGTCGTCGGTAATTGTGCGGATGTATGTGCCTTTCGAACAATGCACTTCCATTTCAACTTCATCACCTTCAAAGCGAAGCAGTTCAATAGAGTACACAGTGATCTTACGAGACTCACGAGGAACCTCGATACCTGCACGTGCGTATTCGTACAAAGGCTTACCTTGATACTTCAATGCCGAAAACATTGATGGTATCTGATCGGTTTCACCCTTGAAGCTCGCAATGCAACGTTCAAGCTGTTCTTGAGTCACGTTAACATCACGTGTCTCTACCACTTCACCATCAGAGTCAGAGGTATTGGTACGCTCACCAAGCTTAGCGATAACAACGTAGCGCTTATCAGAATCTAGAAGAAACTGAGAGAACTTCGTTGCTTCACCAAGACAAATTGGCAGCATGCCAGTCGCAAGAGGATCCAGAGCACCGGTGTGCCCTGCCTTCTCTGCAAAGTAAATACGCTTTACTTTTTGCAGTGCATCATTAGACGAAATGCCAGTCGGCTTATCTAATAGAATTACCCCGTTGATAGGGCGACCTTTACGACGGCGAGCCATTACTCTTCGCCCTTAGACTGAGCTTCGTCAGTGCGGCCAGCTTCTTCTTGCTTACGCTTATCATCGTTCAGAACTTCACTTACTAGGTTAGACATACGCATGCCTTCTACTAGTGTGTTGTCGTAAGTAAAACGAACTTCAGGCGTTAGACGGTGGCGAATACGCTTACCAAGAGCCATACGAACTGGCACTTCATGCTCTTTAAGAGCTTTAAGGCATGATTCAGGAGTTTGCTCACCAACACACAGGAAAGTCACGAACACTTTTGCGTAAGCAAGGTCACGAGACACTTCTACGTCTGAGATAGTTACCATACCAATACGTGAGTCACGAACTTCACGTTGTAGGATAAGAGCAAGCTCTTTTTGAAGCTGCTGAGACACACGTTGTGTGCGGCTAAATTCTTTTGACATTTTCTTTTCTCACTTAGAAAGATGGGGGGCTTGGTAATTACCAGCCCCCCATGGTGTATTCAACAACCGATTACTTATTACCTTTACTAGTAATGTTAGTAACCTTAGTCAATATGTCGAGTCGTACAGACTGATTAGTCTAGAGTACGTTTAACCTCAACGATTTCGAATACTTCGATCTGGTCACCAACGCGAACGTCGTTGTAGTTCTTAACGCCGACACCACACTCGTAACCGTTCTTAACTTCTTGTACGTCATCTTTAAAGCGACGAAGTGACTCTAGTTCACCTTCGTAGATAACAACGTTTTCACGAAGTACGCGGATTGGGTTGCTACGCTTAATCGTACCTTCAGTCACGATACAACCAGCGATTGCACCAAGTTTAGGCGACTTAAATACGTCACGAACTTGTGCAAGACCAATGATCTCTTGACGGAATTCAGGAGCAAGCATACCGCCCATCGCCTGTTTAACTTCGTCAATCAGTTGGTAAATGATTGAGTAGTAACGTAGATCTAGGTTTTCGTTCTGAACCGTGTTACGCGCAGTTGCGTCAGCACGAACGTTGAAACCAAGGATGATAGCGTTAGAAGCTGCAGCAAGAGTTGCATCAGTTTCAGTAATACCACCAACACCAGAACCTACGATGTTCACTTTAACTTCGTCAGTAGACAGTTTCAGTAGAGAGTCAGCAATCGCTTCTACAGAACCTTGAACGTCAGCTTTAAGTACCACGTTAAGCTCAGCAACTTCGCCAGCCGTCATGTTCGCGAACATGTTCTCTAGTTTCGCTTTTTGTTGGCGAGCTAGTTTAACATCACGGAATTTACCTTGACGGTAGTTCGCAACTTCACGTGCTTTACGCTCATCACGTACAACAGTCGCTTCATCGCCTGACGAAGGAACACCAGAAAGACCTAGAATTTCTACAGGAATAGATGGACCTGCAGTTTCGATGTCTTTACCGTTTTCATCACGCATTGCACGAACACGGCCGTACTCTTGACCACAAAGAACGATATCGCCTTTGTTTAGAGTACCAGACTGTACTAGTACTGTTGCAACTGGACCGCGACCTTTATCAAGGCGAGATTCAACAACAACACCAGACGCCATACCTTCTTTAACCGCTGTAAGTTCAAGAACTTCAGACTGAAGAAGGATTGCTTCTAGAAGACCATCGATGTTTGTACCCTGTTTTGCAGAGATGTGAACGAAGATGTTCTCACCGCCCCATTCTTCAGGGATAACGTCGTATTGAGCTAGCTCATTCTTAACGTTGTCTGGGTTTGCACCCTCTTTATCGATCTTGTTCACAGCAACAATCAGAGGAACGCCTGCCGCTTTCGCGTGCTGGATTGCTTCGATTGTTTGTGGCATTACGCCATCGTCTGCTGCAACTACAAGTACAACGATATCTGTCGCTTGAGCACCACGAGCACGCATAGCTGTAAACGCCGCGTGTCCAGGAGTATCAAGGAAAGTGATCATACCGTTGTCAGTATCTACGTGGTAAGCACCAATGTGCTGCGTGATACCGCCAGCTTCGCCAGAAGCAACGTGTGCTTTACGAATGTAATCAAGTGTTGAAGTTTTACCGTGGTCAACGTGACCCATGATAGTAACAACAGGAGCACGACCTTCAGCGATAGCATCGCTATCACGGTCAGCTAGTACTGCTTCTTCAAGTTCGTTTTCTTTACGTAGGATTACCTTGTGACCCATTTCTTCAGCAACAAGTTGTGCTGTTTCTTGGTCGATCACTTGGTTGATAGTCGCCATAGCGCCCATCTTCATCATTACTTTGATAACTTCAGTTGCTTTAACTGACATTTTGCTAGCCAGTTCAGAAACAACGATAGTTTCGCCGATAGCAACGTCAGATTTAGCAACAGTTGCTGACTTATCGAAGCCTTGCTGCATTGAAGTTGGTTTAGCAAGCTTACCTTTACCGCCACGACCACGTTGGTTACGACCACCACGGTTGTTTGCAGGTTGGTTAGCAGGAGCTGCTTTCTTCTTGCGACGACGAGGTGCTTTCTCATCTTTCTTATCTGCCGCATCTTCAGCTTCACGAGCGTAAGTAGAAGTAGTCACATGGTAATCCGCAGATTTCTCTTGCTCTTTCTTCTTCTTCTCTTCTTCAGACCAACGTTCTTGGTTCTCTTCTGCTAACTTACGAGCTTCTTCAACAAGCTTAGCTGCTTCAGCTTCTGCTTTACGAGTTGCTTCTAGCTCTTGACGAGCTTTAAGTTCATCCGCTTCTTTTTTCGCTTGTGCGTTAGCGTCTGCATTTTTTGAATTCATGTCTTTTTTAGCCTTTTCAGCTTGTGCGCGTTGAGCCTTCTCTTCAGCTTCACGTTTTGCATCCGCTTCACGTGTTACTTTTTCTTCGGCTTCGCGCTGTGCTTTCTCTGCAGCATCACGTTTCGCTTGCTCTTCAGCATCGCGTTGTGCTTTCTCTTCCGCTTCACGATTAGCTACTTCCTCAGCTTCACGTTTCGCTTCATCTTCAATAGTGCTGCGCTTCACGTAAGTACGCTTTTTACGTACCTCTACTTGAACATCCTTACTCTTACCGCCTCCAGCGGCAACACTTAGCGTGCTGCGGGTCTTGCGTTGAAGAGTTAAACGAGTCGGTTCTGTTTCGCCTGAAGTATCGCCGTGCTCCTTTTTAAGGTGCGTTAACAATGTTTGCTTCTCTGAATCAGTCACTTGATCCGACCCTGCTTTCTTCATGCCTGCATCAGCAAGTTGTTCAATTAAGCGGTCAACTGGCGTACCAATCTCTTCACTCAGTGCTTTAACTGTTAATTGTGTCATACCGCTTTCTCTCCTTGCTGAATTATTCTTCGTCGCCGAACCAACAGATGTTACGCGCAGCCATAATTAGCTCGCCTGCACGCTCTGCAGTTAGGTCTTCGATGCCTTCTAGTTCATCAACGCCTTGGTCAGCTAGGTCTTCCAGTGTCGCAACGCCTTTTGCTGCTAGCTTGTAAGCCATTTCACGCTCAAGACCTTCAAGTGCAAGTAAGTCTTCAGCAGGCTCAACACCGTCGAAAGTTTCTTCTTTCGCTAGCGCTAGAGTAGTCAGTGCGTCTTTTGCGCGGTTACGTAGTTCTTCAACGATACCTTCGTCTAGACCGTCTACTTCAAGAAGCTCGTTCACAGGAACGTATGCTACTTCTTCAAGCGTAGAGAAGCCTTCTTCAACAAGCATTTGAGCAAAGTCTTCTTCAATGTCTAGGTGCTTCATGAAGTTTTCAATAGAGGCAACTGCTTCTTCTTGGTGCTTCTTCTCAAGATCAGCAACAGTCATTACGTTCAGTTCCCAACCAGTAAGTTGAGACGCTAGACGTACGTTTTGACCGCTACGGCCAATCGCTTGTGCTAGGTTATCCGCTTCAACAGCGATATCCATAGAGTGTGCGTCTTCATCAACGATGATTGAAGCAACATCAGCAGGAGCCATTGCGTTGATTACGAATTGAGCCGGGTTATCATCCCAAAGAACGATATCGATACGTTCACCACCAAGATCGTTAGAAACAGCTTGTACACGTGCGCCACGCATACCAACACACGCACCAACTGGGTCAATACGTTTGTCGTTTGTTTTCACAGCGATTTTAGCACGAGAACCAGCGTCACGTGCAGCACCTTTAAGTTCAATTAGCTCTTCACCAATCTCAGGCACTTCAACACGGAATAGTTCAGCTAGCATTTCTGGCTTCGAACGAGTAACGAAAAGCTGGAAACCACGAGCTTCTGGTTTAACTGCGTAAAGAAGACCACGAACACGGTCACCTGGACGGAAGTTTTCACGAGGAAGTTGGTCATCACGAAGGATTACCGCTTCAGCGTTGTTACCTAGGTCTAGAATAATAGTGTCACGGTTAACTTTCTTAACTGCGCCAGTTACTAGCTCGCCTTCGTTATCGATGAACTGCTCAACGATTTGAGCGCGTTCAGCTTCACGTACTTTCTGTACGATAACTTGCTTAGCCGTTTGAGTCGTAATACGGTCAAACGTTACTGATTCGATATCATCTTCAATGAAACCGCCAAGTTCGATCTCTGGGTCATCGTACTTTGCAGCTTCAATAGAGATTTCTTTTGTTGGGAATTCAACTTCCTCAACAGCTTCCCAACGACGGAAAGTTTCGAAATCACCCGTTTTACGGTCAATTTCAACACGAACTTCAATTTCTAGTTCGCTTTTCTTTTTTGTTGCCGTTGCAAGCGCGATTTCAAGCGCTTCAAAAATACGCTCACGAGGAACTGCTTTCTCATTTGAAACAGCTTCTACTACCGCCAAAATTTCTTTGTTCATTAATCTAGCCTCTTAAGCTCTTCTCTCTAGGAGAACTAAAATTTAGGGATCAGGTTAGCTTTCGCAATATTGCTCAGGACGAATTCTTCTTCTTGTCCTTCAACCAATACTTTCACTGTCTCGCCTTCGATAGATTGGATATCACCTTTCCATTTACGACGGTTGCCGACAGCCATTTTCAAAACGATGCTTACCTCGTGACCAATAAATTGTTGGTAATGCTCTGCTTTGAACAGTGGTCTCTCTAAACCTGGTGAAGACACTTCAAGGTTATAAGCCACTGAAATTGGATCTTCAACGTCCATTACGGCACTTACTTGGTGGCTAACTTCAGCGCAATCATCTACATTGATACCGTTTGGTGAATCGATGTAAATACGTAGCGTTGAGTGCTCACCAGCACGAATAAATTCTAATCCAACTAACTCATAACCTGATGCTGCTACTGGAGCGTCAAGCATTTCAGTAAGTTGTCTTTCTAAACCAGTCATTTAACCACTCCAGAAACAAAAAAAGGGCTCAAAGCCCAATTTAAATTCCAAGCAAACATTATCTAAATACATTTACAAATGCTTAGATAACAAAAAACCCCGTATAAGCCGGGGTTTTTGTTGCTGGACCCTTATATGTTAAGTGCCATCACATTCGATATCACACCTAACTCACAGTGAGGTTCACACTGTGCAAACTTGCTACCAATACAAGCTATATAATAGCATTGAAATTGGTTGCGGGAGCCGGATTTGAACCGACGACCTTCGGGTTATGAGCCCGACGAGCTACCAAACTGCTCCATCCCGCGTCCGACTTGCGAGCATTATACGCCCAACAAGATGTTTTACAAGTTTGTAAACATGGTGCCGAGAGAGGGACTCGAACCCTCACACCCTAAGGCACTAGCACCTCATGCTAGCGTGTCTACCAATTTCACCATCTCGGCATCAAATCTTTACAGATTATTGTGGAATTTCGTCGCCTTGCGCCGGAACTTCACTCACTGCATCATCAGCTTGTTGAATCACCTGACCTTGGGTCGGGTCAATCCATTGTGACTCAGTTTTATGTGTAGACATATTACCAAGCACTAAGCTAAGGATAAAAAATGTAGTTGCAAAAATTGCAGTCATTCGGGTAAGGAAATTTCCTGAGCCACCAGCACCAAACACAGTGTTTGAAGCGCCAGCACCGAAAGAGGCTCCCATATCTGCGCCTTTACCTTGTTGAATCAACACTAGGCCAATTACACCAAGCGCTGCCAACAGGTAAATCACAAGTAGAACTGTAAACATTTTTCCACCTATGTTCCTAATTGTTGAGCCAGCGCCGTTCAAAAAACTATTTTTAAGAACAAGGCTAGCGACCTCCTAACTGAAGGCCGAGCAATACTAGCGAATGCGACGATGGCTGACAAGGAGAATTTGCTAAAAAATAAGCCTTTACCAAGTGAATGGTCAAAAAAAGGTCAAAAGCGACACAAAACTCATTTACGTCTCTTTTGACCGTTATATCTTTTGACCGTGATATAAGTCAACCACTTCTAATCACAGGCGCTATTCGCTGCGCCAGCTAAGTAAAAGGTTAAATTAGCAGTTTGCTTTTACTGCATCTGCAATCTTAAGCGCTGATGCTTGAACAAGCTCTGCATCTTCGCCTTCAACCATGACACGCAGTAGTGGCTCGGTACCAGACTTGCGTAATAGCACACGACCTTTCTCGCCAAGCTCAGCTTCTACTTCAACAACCGCTGCTTTTACCGCTTCAGCTTCCAATGGGTTTGAATCTCCGCTGAAACGAACGTTTTCTAGAACTTGAGGGTATAACGTCATGCCCTGAGACAGCTCATTCAGCGTCATTTCACTATCAACAACTGAAGCCAACACTTGCAGAGCAGCAACGATAGCATCACCCGTCGTCACTTTATCTAGTAGGATAACATGCCCCGAATTTTCAGCGCCGATCTTCCAGCCTTTAGCAAGAAGCTGTTCCATTACGTAACGGTCACCAACAGCAGCACGAACAAACGGAATACCTAACTGCTTAAGGCCATTTTCCATACCAAGGTTGGTCATTAGTGTACCAACAACGCCACCTTTCAACTCACCGCGACGCAGTGCATCACGAGCAATGATGTAAGCGATTTGATCGCCATCAACTTTGTTACCTAGCTCGTCAACCATGATGATACGGTCACCATCACCATCAAAGCCAAGACCTAATGCCGCTTTTTCTTCAACCACTTTTGCTTGCAGAGCACGTACATCTGTCGCACCGACTTCGTGGTTGATATTAGTACCGTTTGGCTCAACACCAATCGCAATAACTTCAGCACCCAGCTCTTTAAATACGGCAGGAGCTATGTGGTAAGTCGCACCATGTGCACAATCGACAACAATTTTCATTCCTGCAAGCGTCATCTGATTTGGGAATGTGCTCTTACAGAACTCGATGTAACGGCCAGCCGCATCGTTCAAACGTACTGCTTTACCAAGCTCAAATGAATCAACACATTCGATGTCTTTATCCAATTCAGCTTCAATTGCCAACTCGATATCGTCCGGCAGTTTTGTTCCCTCAGAAGAGAAGAACTTGATACCGTTATCGTAGTATGGGTTGTGTGATGCAGAGATAACGATCCCTGCTTCAGCGCGGAAGGTTTGAGTTAGGTAAGCCACAGCAGGTGTTGGCATTGGGCCAGTAAACGTAGCCTGAAGACCAGCAGCAGCAAGGCCAGCTTCTAGCGCTGACTCAAGCATGTAACCAGAGATACGAGTATCTTTACCAATGATGACTTTCTTTGTGCCTTGCTTCGCAAGAACACGACCCGCAGCCCAGCCAAGCTTCAGAACAAAATCAGGTGTAATCGGGTACTGGCCTACTTTGCCACGTACACCATCTGTGCCGAAGTAACGTCTCTTATCAGACATATTGATTTTCCTTAATTATGATTAGTGATTGTTATTCATCACTTCGATTATCTTCATCGCTTCCAATGTATCTTCAACATCATGAACGCGAATAATTTGTGCGCCTTTGATTGCAGCGATGGTAGCGCAAGTGACGCTAGCAACCATGCAATCTGCTGGAGCTTTGTCTAGTAGCTTAAAGATCATCGACTTTCTCGACATCCCCGCTAAGACTGGCAACCCAAGCCTGTGAAACTTTTCAAGGTGCGCTAATAGGTGGTAATTATGCTCAATGGTTTTACCAAAACCAAAACCAGGATCCAGAATCAGCTGATCTTTTGATATACCAACAGCCTCACAAGCCTCCACCCTTTCTTTTAAGAACGCTTCAACATCCATTAGGACATCATCGTAATTAGGGTTAGCTTGCATGGTTCTTGGCTGACCTTTCATGTGCATCAGGCAAACTGGCACATTAGCATCGGCGGCCGCTTCCAGAGCTCCGTGCTCTTGTAGTGCGCGCACATCATTGATCAAATCAGCCCCCGCTTCAACGGCTTGGCGCATCACTTCAGCTTTACTGGTATCAATGGAGATCCACACATCAAACTTAGCGCGAATTGCTTTAATGGCAGGAATAACGCGAGCGAGCTCTTCTTCTAAAGGTACATCAGGTGCTCCCGGGCGAGTTGACTCACCACCAATGTCAATAATGCTAACACCAGCTTGAATCATTCGCTCTGCTTGCAGTAGAGCACTATCTAATGAATTGAATTTTCCGCCATCAGAGAAAGAGTCAGGCGTAACATTGAGGATACCCATCACATGTGGGCGGTCTAAAACGAGCGTTTTATTGTGTGCTTTTAATATCATGGAAGGTGGGTCTTAAAGGTAAAAACATCTAGGGCTAGAAACAGAAAAACCCTGAGCGTACTCAGGGTTTTAATTTATAACTTAGCGATTAAGAATCTTTGTTTTGAGCATCATCTGCTTCAGATTTAGCTTCTTCAACTTTCGACTCTTCAGCTTTTGGTTCCGCTTTAGCTTCTTCTGCCTTAGCTTCAGGTTTTGCTTCTTCCTTTGTAGGTTCAGCTTTTACCTGATCACCCCAACCAGCTGGATCACGAATCTCTTGCTTACGCTCCATCAAGTCATCAATTTGACCTGCATCGATCGTTTCGAACTTCATTAGAGCGTCTTTCATCGAATGCATGATATCCATGTTATCTTCAAGAATCTTCTTAGCTCTATCGTAGTTACGGTCGATAAGAATACGAATTTCTTCATCGATCAGCTTAGTCGTATCGTCAGAAACATGTTTCGCTTGGCTCATACCACGACCTAAGAAAACTTCACCTTCTTCTTCAGCATATAGAAGAGGGCCCAGTTTTTCAGAGAAGCCCCACTGCGTAACCATCTTGCGAGCAATATCAGTTGCACGTTCGATATCGTTAGACGCACCAGTCGAAACTTTGTCTTTACCGTAGATAAGTTCTTCAGCAAGACGACCACCGTACAAACTAGAGATCATTGATTCTAGATGTTGGCGAGACATGCTTACGCGGTCTTGCTCAGGTAGGTACATAGTTACACCAAGCGCACGACCACGTGGAATGATTGACACCTTGTACACTGGATCGTGTTCAGGTACCAAACGACCAACAATTGCGTGACCCGCTTCGTGGTAAGCCGTTGACTCTTTCACTTCTTCAGACATAACCATTGAACGGCGCTCTGCACCCATCATAATTTTGTCTTTCGCAAGTTCAAACTCAACCATAGATACATTGCGCTTGTTACCACGAGCAGCAAATAGCGCCGCTTCGTTCACAAGGTTCGCAAGATCTGCACCAGAGAAGCCTGGAGTACCACGAGCGATCAGCGATGGTTCAACATCACCTGATAGTGGCACTTTACGCATGTGTACTTTAAGAATCTGTTCACGACCACGTACATCCGGTAGACCAACCACAACTTGACGGTCAAAACGACCAGGACGAAGTAATGCAGGGTCTAGTACGTCTGGACGGTTAGTCGCAGCGATAACGATAATACCTTCGTTACCTTCGAAACCATCCATCTCAACCAGCATTTGGTTCAGTGTTTGTTCACGTTCATCGTGACCACCACCAACACCAGCGCCACGTTGACGACCTACAGCATCGATTTCATCGATAAAGATGATACAAGGTGCCGCTTTCTTCGCTTGTTCGAACATGTCACGCACACGAGATGCACCAACACCAACAAACATTTCAACGAAGTCAGAACCAGAGATAGTAAAGAACGGTACTTTCGCTTCACCGGCAATCGCTTTTGCAAGCAATGTTTTACCCGTACCAGGAGGACCAACCAACAGGATACCTGTCGGGATCTTACCACCTAGCTTTTGGAAGCGGCTTGGGTCACGAAGGTAGTCCACAAGCTCTTTCACGTCTTCTTTTGCTTCGTCACAACCAGCAACATCAGCAAACATGGTTTTGATTTGTTCTTCGCTCATCATTCGAGCTTTACTCTTACCGAAAGACATCGCGCCTTTACCGCCGCCGCCGCCTTGCATTTGACGCATGAAGAAAATCCATACACCAATCAGTAAGATCATTGGGAACCATGAGATGAAGATAGTGCCAAGCAAGCTCTGCTCTTCAGGTGGTGTACCCTGAACTTTTACGTTTTGATTAATTAAGTCATCAAGTAGCTTTTGATCATAAACAGGCATGTAAGTTACATACTTAGAACCACCACCACGACGTGTGAAAGTGATTTCGCTGTTATTGAACTGTGCGTCTTGAATCTGGCCTTGGCCAACTTCCTGTACAAACGTGGTGTAATCTACTGCTCTGCCGTTACTTTCCCCAGGGCCGAAGCTCTGGAATACCGACATCAACACTACCGCGATAACAAGCCACAGAATTAAATTTTTTGCCATGTCACTCAAGGTGTAAGCCTCTCGATAACTAATTGTAATTAAAGGTAGGGTACTACAGTTTGTAACCTGTAGCCATGTTGTTAACTCTCACTCTTGGAAGAGAATCGTTAACCTTTGTAACCAGTGGCTACGATAAACACTTCACGAGATCGAGCTCGAGAAGAGTCGGGTTTTCTAACTTTTACTGTTTTAAACATCTCACGGACGTCCTTAACGTATTGGTCAAACCCTTCGCCTTGGAATACTTTTACAACAAAACTACCATTGGTAGCTAGAACTTGTCGACACATATCCAAAGCTAATTCAACTAAATACATAGCTCTTGGCTGATCCACAGAATTGTTGCCTGCTATATTAGGTGCCATATCTGACATCACGACATCAACCATGTTTGGTTGTATACGTTCCAACAAGGCATCTAGCACAGCTTCTTCGCGGAAATCGCCTTGTAAAAAGCTAACACCAGCAATCGGATCCATTGGTAACAAGTCACACGCAATGATTTGTCCGTTGTCTCCAACAATCTTAGCAGCATATTGAGACCAACCGCCAGGTGCTGCACCCAAATCCACAATGGTCATCCCAGGAGACAGCAATTTATCTTTCGTTTGAATCTCTTCCATTTTGAAATAAGCACGTGAACGATAGCCTTTCTTTCTTGCTTCATTTGCGTACTTGTCGTCGAAGTGTTCCTTCAACCAACGGCCTGAACTGGCCGAGTGTTTCTGTTTGCTCATTGGATACCTAAATTGGAGGAAAGTACTAATTGCTGAATAAATTATAGTCTTCAGCTTTAGATGGCGTTAAAATAGGTTTTTTCAACCCTAATAGTAAAGAAAATTGGCCGCGTAATGAACCTAAGTACCAAACAAAAGCAGCATCTAAAGGGCCTAGCTCACAGTTTAAAACCTGTTGTGCTAATGGGCGCAAATGGACTTACTGAAGCTGTTCTAGCGGAAATCGAATTAGCTCTAGACCACCACGAACTGATCAAGATTAAAGTTGCATCAGAAGACCGTGAGACTAAGCAACTGATTATCGATGCAATTGTACGTGAAACTAAAGCTGAGAAAGTACAGACTATCGGTAAAGTTCTAGTACTGTTCCGTCAGTCAGAAGCACGTAAAATCGAGATTCCACGTAAATAAGAGCTTAATATAAGCTGACTTCACCAAGAGAAAGCCACAGCGCTTATCTTTTAGTGTAGCGTGAGAAACGAAAAAGGTCGCATTTAGCGACCTTTTTACTTATCAGAAACAAAGAAAATTCAATTAGATATATTCTACTTTGTCGATTTCGAAGTCTTTGTCACCACCAGGGGTAGAGATCATGACTTCGTCGCCTTCCATTTTACCGATAAGACCGCGAGCAATTGGCGATTTCACAGAAATGCGACCCGTTTTGATGTCTGCTTCGTCTTCTGAAACGATTTGGTAGCGGAACTCATCATCGGTATCCACATCAATCAGTGTCACTGTCGTACCAAAGATAATCTTGCCCGTATTATCCATTTGCGTTACATCGATGATCTGAGCCAGTGATAGCTTATATTCAATATCACGGATCTGAGCTTCACAAATACCCTGCTCTTCACGAGCGGCGTGGTATTCAGCATTCTCTTTCAGGTCACCTAGTTCACGTGCTTCACCAATAGCTGCTGAGATAACAGGGCGTAGCTTAAGTAGGCGATCTAATTCGTCACGTAGCTGCTGAGCGCCACGTACTGTCATTGGAACCTTTTCCATTTTTTACCTCTATGCCAAAGCTTTCTTTGGCCAACATAAATACACCCAACGTATTTATTGGGTGATAGAAACAAAACGATTTGGCTTAGTGTAAACAAACTTTATGGCTAAATCACCTTTATTCCACTTTGCGTTATAAAAGCTTTATCTAGGTCTAAATTACAGACATCACAAAAATGAATAATAACCTCCCCATCAATAAGTGGAGAGCTAAATACCTAAAAAAACAAAAAACAAACAAAATAAACACAGATCACACTTTTATAAAATACACTCAAAAACAACCACTTAAACAAAAAAGATACAATAAAACAGTGTTCATTTTTTAGTTTTATATCATTTTACTAACTGACCATGGAACTTTAGAGGTAAAAAGTAACCCATGGATTGCACTGGCATTTTCAGACTTCTGTTCTAATCATGATTATGAAGCCTGATTAATACAGGCAATACACAAAAGGGTTCAAATCCTTAATAAAACTTCTATGGACAGTAATTAGGAAATAATAACATGAACAAGACTATGATCGCGCTTGCTGTATCTGCTGCAGCTCTTGCTACTAACGCAGTGGCAGCCGACGGTAAACAAGCTGGTGATATTGCCGGTACTTCTGTATACAGCTCAAACGGCACTTCTCTAGAAATCGGTGGTCGTGCTGAAGCTCGTCTATCTCTAAAAGATGGCAAAGCTGAAGACAAAACACGTGTACGTCTTAACTTCCTAGGTAAAGTTGAAATCCAAGACGGCCTATACGGCGTTGGTTTCTACGAAGGCGAATTCACAACTGCTGAAAACGGTGGTGCTACAGACAGCAACAGCGACAGCATCACAAACCGTTACACATACGCTGGTATTGGCGGTACATTCGGTGAAGTTACATACGGTAAAAACGACGGTGCGCTAGGCGTTATCACTGACTTTACCGATATCATGTCTTACCACGGTAACTCAGCGGCAGACAAAATCGCAGTAGCTGACCGTTCAGACAACATGCTTTCTTACAAAGGTCAATTCCAAGACCTAGGCTTAAAAGCAAGCTACCGCTTCGCTGACCGTGATGTTGACGCTAACGATGAGTTCAGCGACAACGGTAAAGATGGCTACTCTCTATCTGCTATCTACGCAATCGGCGATTCTGGCGTTAAGCTAGGTGCTGGTTACGCAGACCAAGATCAATCTAACGAATACATGCTTTCTGCATCTTACCGCATGAGCGATTTCTACTTCGCTGGTGTATTCACTGATGGCGAAAAACAGACTACAGGTGTAATCAAGAACGATTCTGTAGACTACACAGGTTACGAATTCGCAACTGCGTACACACTAGATAAAACTGCATTCACGCTAACGTACAACAATGCAGAAACTGACGGTGAAACTTCTGCAGATAACGTTGCAATCGATGCAACTTACTACTTCAAGCCTAACTTCCGTACTTACATCTCGTACAATTTCAACCTAATCTCTGAAAATGATACGATCGGTACAACAAACCTAGCTTCTAACGGCAAAGCAACTTCTGCTCAAGCTGAAGACGAAATCGCTCTAGGTCTACGTTACGACTTCTAATTCTGATTATCTAATTGATTAATTAGTTAATTGAGAATCAAAACGCCCGCTATCTAGCGGGCGTTTTTTATATCTGTATACTAAAAACATCAGCCATCCAAGAAATCTTCTATGCGCCTTCTACCCACACTACTTGTATGTAGTTTTTCCATTAGCGCTTTCTCAGTTAACGCTTTCGCTTACCCCCCTCTAGATAAACTGCCTGATGGCAGTAGCACCAGTGTAATTTTGGAATCCCTGAAAGGCGATTCAAACAAACTGAATTCCAATAGTGATGGCTTCTATCCACCCGCCAGTACTTTGAAGCTGGTGACAGCTTTGGCGGCTAAGTTGGAGTTAGGGGATGACTTTCACTACACGACCAGCATTGTTCGTTCTGGTAATGACTCTATCATTTCATTTAGTGGCGACCCAACGCTACAACGAGAACAGCTTAAAAGCCTTTTGGCTCAATACGCAAAATCTCAATCCAGAACCATCAAGGGCAACTTATACCTAGATAACTCGACTTTTACGGGCTATCAGCGAGCGGTGGGTTGGCCTTGGGACATTCTAGGGGTTTGTTACAGCGCGCCTTCGAGTGCGATGACCTTAGACAGCAACTGCGCACAAGCCTCTATTTATACAAAAGATAACGGCAGCACTCGTGTCTATATTCCCGCTCACTATCCGATAGACGTGACAACCACCGCAGCCACGGTAACTCGATCAGGGCAGAAGGCGACACAATGCGACTTAGAGCTCATTACCACTCCAGACAACGCTTACAAGCTCTCTGGTTGCTTAGTAGAGCGTAAGAAGCCACTGCCACTCAAGTTCGCGATTCAAAATCCAGAACTTTACACCTATCAAGTCGTTACATCGCTTCTCAAAGAACTGAAAATAGAAGTAAAAGGTGATGTGATTATTGGTAAAAAAGCGCAAGCAGACAAAACCACGTTAGTCGCTAGTCACAACTCAGAAAAGCTTCCTGAACTGCTCGATATCATGCTCAAGAAGTCAGATAACCTTATCGCAGATAATCTAACTAAAACGCTAGGAGCAACATTTTATGTTCAACCGGGCAGCTTCAATAACGGCACTGAAGCAATAAAACAGATACTGCTGACCAAGGCTAATATTGACCTCAGTAAAGCGCAGCTCGTCGATGGCTCAGGGCTATCCAGAAATAACCGAATGAGGTCACAGACCATGGCTCAAGTGCTTCGTTATATCTGGGAAAACGATCAACAGCTCAGCCTGATTGAGGCTATGCCTACATCTGGCACTGATGGAACGCTCAAATACCGTCAGAGCATGAGAAAAGCACCGATTCAAGGCAACATTATCGCCAAGAGTGGTTCTCTATACGGCAGTTACAACATGGCGGGATACGGATTAGATAAAGCGGGAAAACCAAACTCTCTGTTTGTACAATTTGTCCGTGATTACTTCCCTGAAGAACAAGATCCAGACAAACCAGTGGAAGCACCTATCACCCAGTTTGAGCGTGCTTTCTACAAAGATGTGGTCGAGTTCAGTCAAACACAAAGCAAATCTAAGTAATGCTTAGCTCTGTGTAAACTTCTACTCAAACAATAAAAATGGCGCTGAAGACCTTAAATCTTCAGCGCCATTTTTGTTTCTCAGATGTATTTAGCTATTTTTATAGGTGCCTATTTTTATAGGAGCTAAGCGATACCGAGGAATGAGTTAACCACAGTGAAGTAGATCCACATTCCTGAGATATCAACTATGGAAGCAAGCACTGGGCTCACTAACACCGCTGGATCAAGCTTAAATAGCCTAGCAACTATCGGCAATCCGCCACCCAGCACGGTTGATATGGTCACCTGAATAAACAGCGCTACCGCAATCGCTAACGCAATCATGTTGATGTCATAGCCACCTGTCGATTGGTTTTCGCTAAATAGCAGAATACGTCCAATCATCACTACAGCAATCGCTAGAGCTAGACAAATAGCAACTCTAAACTCTTTCCACAGAACATTAGCCCATTGGCGTTTTTTTAACTCACCTGTGGCTAAGGCTCTGATAACCAAAGTCGCGGCTTGTGTTCCGGTATTACCACCAGCAGCAGCAATTACCGGCATGTAGATAGCCAAAAGAACCAACTGACTGAGAATGTCTTCATACTGAGCAATTATAAGCCCTGAGACAATTCCCAATAGTGCTAGCGCAATAATCCAACCGATACGCTGCCTTACGTGGCTCATGACGCCAGTAGAAAGGTAGCCCTGTTGAGGCTCCACCTCTGAGTAAATCAGCCCTAGTTGGTGAGCTAGATGTCGAGAGCGCTTCTCAAAGCCCTGCTCTTCTAACTCACTAAGTAAAGTCTGAATCGTACTCAAAGAGCATTGTCCCAGCACTAACACCGCATCTTCGAGTGGCATTCGGTTCAAAAGATTAATTTGTTGTTCACGTCCGTACTGTTGAAATGCATTCGATACAGCTTGGATGTCTTGCTCTGAGTACAGAGCTTCAATAGATAAAAAAGTGTTGTTCATTACCGTCATGGCGAATCTCCCGATTGGCAAAGGTAACGACCATCAAAACAAATAGCATAAGTTTATAGATTTATAGATTTATAGATTTATGGATTTATGGATTTATGCGCACCAAGAGCTGAAAGCTACTGGTGTGTCTACTTGTTAGAATCTAGTGTGTGGAAAAGAATGAGGGGGAAAAACAAAGATACCCTACCCGAACGGCAGGACAATAGATCAATACCGAGACGGGTTATTCTTCTCCATTCAAACTAGGAGGATGGTCGGTATTGTTCATAAAAATCTCCAGAATTACTGTCAATATGACAGCGCGCATAGTGTAGCAATAGCCGTTCAAAAACTTCGTCAAATTCCTGTCAATAAATAGGGGTCAATAAAAAAGGCATCCGTAGATGCCTTTTCGTTAAATCATTGAGATTTAATATTACTTGATAGTAATACGAGCAAATTTACGCTTACCTACTTGGTAAACTGCAGTACCTGCTTCAGGTACGAATTTGCTGTCTTCAATCTTCTCGCCTTCAAGCTTAGCCGCGCCTTGCTTGATCATACGCATCGCATCAGAAGTCGAGTTTACAAGACCCGCTTCTTTTAGAACGTTCGCAATTGGCAGGCCTGCTTCGAATTCAAACTCCGGCATTTCATCAGGAACTTGGTTCTTAGCAAAACGGTTAACGAACTCTTGCTCAGCGGCTTCAGCATCTGCTTCACTGTGGAAACGAGCGATGATCTCTTTAGCAAGAAGCACTTTAACGTCACGCGGGTTCTTACCTGCATCAACGCCAGCTTTCAGTTCCGCAACTTCTTCAAGAGGACGGAAAGACAGCAGCTCGTAGTAGCTCCACATTAGATCGTCAGAGATAGACATGATCTTACCAAACATCTCGCTTGGTGCTTCGCTAATACCGATGTAGTTATGCGCAGACTTAGACATCTTCTTAACACCGTCTAGACCAACAAGTAGTGGCATCATTAGTACCGCTTGTGGTTTTTGACCTGCTGCTTTTTGCAGTTCACGACCCATTAGAAGGTTAAACTTCTGGTCAGTACCGCCAAGCTCAACGTCGCTCTCTAGTGCAACAGAGTCGTGACCTTGTAGAAGTGGGTACATGAATTCGTGGATTGCGATCGGTTGACCACCAGCGTAACGCTTTTTGAAGTCATCACGCTCAAGCATACGAGCAACAGTTTGGTTAGAAGCAAGACGAATCATGCCTTCAGCGCCAAGCTCAGATAGCCATTCAGAGTTGAAACGAATTTGCGTCTTCGCAGGATCTAGAATCTTGAATACTTGCTCTTTGTAAGTTTCAGCATTCTTCAATACGTCTTCGCGGCTTAGCGGTGGACGTGTTGAGTTTTTACCTGATGGGTCACCAACCATTGCAGTGAAATCACCGATAAGGAATGTCACTTCATGACCAAGCTCTTGGAAAGCACGAAGCTTGTTAAAGATAACCGTATGGCCTAGGTGGATATCTGGAGCTGTTGGATCGGCACCCAGCTTAATGCGTAAAGGACGACCTTCTTTTAGTTTTGCAATCAGTTCGTCTTCTGGAATCAGTTCTTCTACGCCACGTTTGATCTCGGCTAGTGCAGCTTCAATACTCGCCATTCTTGTTCACTCCCACAGATTTGGCAAAAATACATTAATTAGACATCTTACTTGAATAGCGATGTATTTTGAAACCAGTTACACTATTCCGTCGTCGATTTTCATAATATTTACAGAACGAACCGGAACATGTTGTCTATTTTTGCACGCCTTCCTATTTTGCACCGGGCTTTTATCGCATTTTTTAGTGCCATAATTTTCGTCGCGATTTTCTTACTCCCCGACGTCAACAGTTTGCGTGACGATTCGGGCGCTTTAGTTGTGGGAAAACATTACCCACTGACTATCAATGCCTCTGCACTTATTAGCTCAAGTGACGCTCCACCGACGGCAGTGCTCAATTGGGAGAAATACACCGTTCGCTCTGGCGAAAGCACCTCTGTTTTATTTGAACGTATTGGCCTCTCATACCGTCTGCTGATCACGCTACTCAATACCAATAATGATATTAAGAAGCAGCTGTCTAACCTAAGACCTGGTGATGTCTTGCAGTTCGGCTTTGATGAAAACAACGACCTTATTCAGTTAAAACGACAACTTAGTGCGTTTGAAAGCTTCAAGATCACTAAATCTGGCGATTCTTTCTCATCAAGTTTCGACAAAAAAGAAGTGGTATACCAATACAATTATGCCGAAGCCAACATCACCTCTAACTTCTGGAACGCTGGCGTCAGCGCAGGTTTAACCGCAAACCAAATTATGGAACTGGCCGGCATCTTCGGTTGGGATATCGACTTTGCGTTAGATATTCGTAAGAACGACAGCTTCAAAATCTTATACCAAGAGAAAGTGGTTGAAGGTGAAGTAGTTGGTCGCGGTAAGATCATGGCAGCCGTATTCAAAAACCAAGGCGATTCATTTACCGCGGTATTGGATGATAAAAGCGGCAACTACTTCGATGAAAATGGTCGTGCGATGAAGAAGGCGTTCTTGCGCTCACCAATTGATTTTCGTCGCGTAACATCGAACTTTAACCCTACCAGGAGACACCCAGTAACCGGTAAGATTCGAGCTCACCGCGGTACTGACTACGCAGCCCCTGTTGGCACGCCTATCTGGGCAGCCGGTGACGGTATTGTTCAGAAGTCAGGTTACAACCAATTCAATGGTAACTACGTGTTCATCCGCCACAGCAACACCTACATCACCAAGTACCTGCACATGAAGCGACGTATGGTGAAAACCGGTCAGCGCGTAAAACAAGGCCAAACCATTGGTACTTTGGGCGGTACAGGCCGTGTGACTGGCCCGCACTTACATTATGAATTCTTGGTTAATGGCGTACATAAAAATGCGCGCACCGTGAAATTGCCTCAATCCAAGTCGTTAACTGGTAAAGCAAAAGCAACCTTTATTGCCAACTCAGAGATTCGATTAAGAAACCTTGAGCGATACGGTCAGTTACTAGCGACTAACTAGGCGTTTGTAGCTTCACTGCAAAATAGAAAAATGCAAAGAGCGCCCATCAAGGCGCTCTTTTTTATGCTCACATACCACAACTAGCTACTGTTTTTCAGGTTTGTTGTTCCGTCCAAGCATTAACAAACAAGGGGTTAATACTAAAGTCAGCACCGTGGCAAACGCCAAACCACCAGCAATAGCGGTCGCAAGCTGTGACCACCATTGTGTACTTGGCGCGCCAAACTCTATCTTTTGATTAATCAGGTCGATGTTCATCTCTAACACCATCGGCATTAAACCTAAGATAGTCGTAACCGTCGTGAGCATTACTGGCCTTAAACGCTGAACACCGGTTCTTAGAATCGCATCTCGCTTGTCCAAGCCTCTTTTGATGAGCTGATTATAAGTATCAATCAACACGATGTTGTTGTTCACGACTATGCCGGCGAGCGCTATTACCCCAATTCCCGACATCACAATGCCAAACGGACGTTGGAAGATCAGTAAGCCAACGAACACGCCAACGGTCGAAAACAATACAGCACTCAGAATCAAAAACGCTTGATAGAAGCTATTGAACTGAGTAATCAGAATCAAAGCCATTACCGCCAAAGCAACCAAGAAAGCACTTTGTAAAAAGGCTGACGAGTTTTCTTGTTCTTCGTTTTGACCACGGATGCGAAATTCCACGCTACTCGGCAGCCCTAGCTCACTCAATGCTTGTTCGATCTTTGGTAGTTCGAGAGCAAGGTTATACCCTTCTTCCATATCCGCCATGATGTTCACCACACGCTTGCCATCAAGGCGTTTAATGGTGTCTTGCTTATGGTCGGGAACGATCTGAGCGAAATTAGTAATAGGTACTAAACCTGCTGGCGTTTTCACCCTAAGCTGGTCGAAGCGCCCGATATCACGCTTATCATTAGGGTAGCGCACCAAGATATCGACCTCTTCTGAAGAGTCATCGGGCAGATAATCACCAATCTTGAGACCATTAGTCACGAATTGAACGGTATTACCCACTAAGGTCGCATCAGCTGCAAAGCGCGCAGCATCGTCGCGGCGAATATCCACCTTCCAATCGATGCCATCTTTACTCGCAGTATCGCTGATATTGGTCAGTGCTTTATTTCCATCAGCCCAACCTCTCACAATTTTTGCAGCCTGATTGAGCTGCTCTGGAGTTCTTGCCGACAGCTCAATCACTAAGTCATTTTCAACCGGAGGCCCAGCATCAGGGAACTTATATTCAATCTCAACACCAGCGTATTGATCGGTTTGTACCTTCAACTCATCAATAATCGCCTTAACGCTGCGTCGATATTGCCAGTCAACAGGCGTAATTGAGATCAAACCAATCTGGTCGTCACCACCAGTACGCGTGTAAACGGTATCGAACTCATCATGATTGAGCATCATCAGTTCAATATCACGCATGATGTCATCCTTTTCTTGGATAGACAGATCCCCATGCGAGCGAACTTTGACATTAAAGAATGGCGGATCAACTTCTGGGAAGAACTCTGCACCTAGACCCGCTTTTGAATAAGTAAAACCAACTGCAACCGCGAGCAGTGCCGCACTGAACAAAATCTTAAAGGGGTGTTTAATCGCTAAAGAAAGCGTGTGGTAGTAAGCCTTGGTTAAACCAGTAGCCTGTGAAAAGTCACCATTATGCAGTGCGACCATTCGAGCTTGGCTTTTAGACGATACGTATTGAGGTTTGCCAATCAAACCGCCCAGCACGGGCACAAACAACAACGCCATGATCAATGATGCAGTTAAAGTCGCGATCAGAGTTAGTGGTAAGAACTTCATAAATTCGCCCGTCACATCAGGCCAAAACAGTAACGGAGCAAATGCGGCTAAGGTTGTGGCAGTCGATGCGGTTATCGGCCACGCCATCCGTTTCGCTGCATCTCGGTAAGCGGCTTTGCGCCCTTCACCCTCTTGCATTCGCCTGTCTGCAAATTCGGTCACCACAATCGCACCGTCTACTAGCATCCCCACCGCCATAATCAGAGAGAACAGCACTACGATGTTGACGGTTAAGCCAAACACCGAAAGAACCAATAACCCGGTTAGGAATGAGCCTGGAATGGAAATACCCACTAACAAAGCGGTACGCACACCAAGAATCGCGATGATAACGATCACCACCAGAATAATGGCGGATAAGATATTGTTTTGCAGATCATTAAGCATGATCTTCACATCTTTAGATTCATCCCAGGTGTATTTGACCAACAGGTTATTTGGCCATTCCGCTTGCTGCTGAGCACCAGCCATTACCGCTTTGACTAGCTCAACGGTTTCGATGATGTTCTCACCTGCACGCTTCTTGATATCCAACACCACCGCAGATTTGCCATCTAAACGAGCAAAACTTTCAGGATCTCGAAACGCTCGACGAACCGTAGCGACATCGCCAAAAGTGACCACCTGCTTGCCATCCACTTTAATAGGCAACTCAAGCACGTCTTTTAAGGAGTTAAATACCGAAGGGACTTTGACAGAAAAACGTCCGTAGCCAGTATCAACAAAACCTGCGGCCACCACTCGATTGTTCAGAGCGATCAGATTATAGATATCCGCTTGATCTAAGCTGTAGCTCTCCATCAATAACGGATCGACAATGATCTCGACGATGTCAGCGCGATCGCCCGCAATATCGACTTCAAGGATTTGGCGATAGCTTTCTAATTTGTCTCCAAGCTCTCGGGCAATTTGCACTATGGTGCGCTCAGGAACGGTACCGAATAGCACAACAGACAAAACAGGTTGCTCAGAAGCCAGCGTCACCTCATTTACGGTCGGTTCGTCACTGTCTTCTGGTAGTTTTGGTTTAGCCAGATCAACCGCGTCACGCACATCGGCCATTGCTTTGGTGAGATCGACGCCAACATTAAACTCCAACACAACAGAGGCATGCCCTTCTGCTGCGGTTGCTGTCATCTCTTTTACGCCTTCAATCGACCTCAGCTCTTGCTCAATAGGTCGAACCAATAAACGTTCTGCATCCGTTGGCGAGATCCCTTGGTGCCCGACCGAAACATAGATAATTGGGATGGTAATGTCTGGGCTCGATTCCTTAGGTATCGTGATATAGGTGACGACACCGGCTACAAGGATTAACGCTAAAAGGGAGAGCATTGTTCGAGCACGAGACAAGGCTGCATCAATAATTGAATACATCGGTTATCTCCTACTCTGCGGTTACGTTAGAGAGTTCAGCGACTTGCTCAACAGCAATCACCGAATCACCATCACGCACAAACCCTTGGCCTACTGTGATGATATCGACGCGTTGACCTAGCCCCGTGAGCCACACTCCATCTTGTTCGGCCTTTACTAGCTGAATGCCTACAAACTTCACCGTTGGTGAGTCATCGACTGAAACCAAGGTTTTGACCCCTAGGTTACCCGCCTCATCCAATGCTAGCATCGCCGGTGTTATCTTTATTGCATCTCTTGTTTCTAGGTTGAGTTTAACTTCGGCACTGACACCTGCTGGTAATAGGCCTTTAGAGTTATCGATTTCTATCTCGATTGGGAAGGTATTAGTAGCAACAGAAGAGATACGAGAAACATAGCGTAAACGGCCTTCCGCTTCTTCTCGCCCTAACAAACGAACCAAAGCAGATTGATTGACTAGCAAATGTTGGATATGACGCTCACTGACATCCGCCTCAATAACCAAAGGATCGAGGTCAATCACGCCAGCAACAGGATCGCCAACACTAACGAAATCACCGAGCTCCACCATCAAATCTTGAACCACACCCGAAAAAGGCGAAGTAATCACAGTATTCTTTAAAGCCAACTCCGCATTGCGCATCATGGCTTTTGCTTCTGTTAATGAAGCCTCAGCTGTGGTGTAGGCGATTTCACCTTGCAGTCCTCTTTTCTTCAGTGACTGCGCCGCTTTGAACTCTTTCTGCTTCAAGCGATATAACGCAGATGCTCGCTCTAGTTGAATCTCTAAATCACCCTTATCTATCTGGGCAATGGCTTGTCCTGCTTTAACCATCCCCCCCTTAACAACATTCAATCTGACAATCTTACCCGCGACTTCTGCACCTAGACGAGCATGCCTATCGGGCGCCGTTCTTCCATAGAGATCAATCGTTTTAAAGGTCGGTGATGAGGTGAAGGTTTGAAAGGAAACCTTAGCCAGCGGAATTTCTGTTGCCTTTTTTTCAGGTGACTCTTCTGCTTGCCCTACGCCTAAACCAAGCCAGATCGACAACAACACGACTAGAGTCAGAGAAACCAGCCACGGCTGCTTCAATTTCTGAAAAAGTGGTGAGTTAGAAAATAGAGTGGGCATAACAAATCCTTTTGTCCGATGTCATTCAGGCGCGCTAGTTGGCTTAATAGCGTGATGTGCAACTTCCTTATGCACAAAGGTAACCTTAACAGACCAATCCTCAACGAAGTTGGACGCTATCGACAGTTTAAAAAATATGCCGTGTACTAAAAATGACAAAATAGAAGGTTGGAATGATTTTAAAAGCAATAACTTAATATGTCTTAGCAATTTTGAGGCTGCGTGACAAACAAGAGCCTTGCTAAGAAAGGAGCTTTGTTATGAAGAGAAATTTGGGGATATAAAAACAAAAACGCCGAACATAAGTTCGGCGTTTACAACCTTCTGGTGTGGCTTTCAGCTAATGCAGCTTTGAGCTCATGCTATACGCTAAATGATGCACCACAACCACATGTTGTTGTCGCGTTCGGGTTGTTCACAAAGAAACGAGCGCCTTCTAGGCCTTCTGTGTAATCAACCATGCCGCCCATTAAGTACTGTAGGCTCATTGGGTCAACAACCAGCGTTACACCGCTGTTTACAATCGTAGTGTCGCCATCATTTACTTTTTCATCAAATGTGAAGCCGTATTGGAAACCGCTACAACCACCACCTGTAATGTATACACGCAGTTTTAGTTCTGGGTTTTCTTCTTCAGCAATTAGCGTTTGTACGCGGGTAGCTGCTGCATCAGAAAAAGACAATGGGATATTTACTTCGCTCACGACAACCTCTCTTACCTGTGTCAAAAACAACATGATACAAATCTAATTCGAGACCATAGTTGTTGAGTATTTTCTTATATTCCGGTGATTATCTAATACCTGACTGAAACGTTCAAGTATTCACCACAGGATCGGTCCTTTTACTGCTGTAAACTCACCAATATCTAACAATTAAAACGTGTAACCACACAAAACAACCAGATTCGGGTGATTATCTGGGCGAAAGCATTCCTAGTTGGATTAGGGATAGGTACAATGCGTGCCAATTGGTCCGACAGTCAAAAGAGGATATATCAATGACCAAATCAGCAGAGCTGTACGAAAAAGCACAGCAAACCATTCCTGGTGGCGTAAACTCTCCAGTTCGTGCATTCAATGGCGTAGGTGGTTCTCCAATCTTCGTTGAACGCGCTGATGGCCCACTTATTTTTGATGCTGATGGTAAAGCGTATATCGATTACGTTGGCTCTTGGGGTCCAATGATCCTTGGTCACAACCACGCGGTTATTCGTGACGCAGTTATTGCAGCAGCTCAACGCGGCCTTAGCTTCGGTGCTCCAACCGAAACTGAAATCAAAATGGCTGAACTGGTATCTGAGATGGTTCCATCAATGGAACAGCTACGTATGGTGAGCTCAGGTACAGAAGCAACAATGAGCGCGATTCGTCTAGCTCGTGGCTTCACTGGTCGTGACAAAATTCTTAAGTTTGAAGGCTGCTACCACGGCCACGCAGACAGCCTACTTGTAAAAGCTGGTTCTGGCGCACTGACTTTAGGTCAACCAAGCTCTCCAGGCGTACCGGCTGATTTTGCGAAACTAACGCTAACAGCAACCTTCAACAATCTAGATTCAGTACGTGAAATCTTCGCAGCAAACAAAGGCGAGATCGCTTGTATCATCGTTGAGCCAGTAGCGGGTAACATGAACTGTATCCCTCCTGTAGAAGGCTTCCACGAAGGTCTACGTGAAATCTGTGATCAAGAAGGTGCATTGCTAATCTTTGATGAAGTAATGACAGGTTTCCGCGTTGCTGAAGGTTGTGCTCAGGCTTACTACAACATCAAGCCAGACCTAACGTGTCTTGGTAAAGTGATTGGCGGCGGCATGCCTGTCGGTGCTTTCGGTGGTCGTAAAGACGTGATGCAATACATCGCACCAACTGGCCCTGTTTACCAAGCGGGTACGCTTTCAGGTAACCCTGTTGCAATGGCTGCTGGCTACGCATGTTTGAACCTTCTACGAGAAGAAGGCAACGAAAAGCGTCTAGCTTCAAAAACTAAGCAGTTGGCAAAAGGCTTCAAGCAACTTGCTGACAAGCACGGCATCCCGATGCTAGTTCATCAAGTTGGCGGTATGTTTGGTTTCTTCTTCACAGATCAAGAAACTGTGACGTGCTACGAAGATGTAACTAAGTGTGATGTAGAACGCTTCAAGCGCTTCTTCCACCTAATGTTAGATCACGGTGTTTACCTTGCACCTTCAGCATTCGAAGCAAGCTTTACTTCTCTTGCTCATGGTTCAAAAGAACTTGATGCAACACTAGAAGCTGCCGACCGCTCTCTTGCGATCATTGCTGCTGAAAGCAAATAATCGAAAGCACTTTATAAGTCGCTAACCGATTGAATTTAGGGCTGCATTAAATGCAGCCCTTTTTATATATCGCGCTCACCAGCCAAAAAATATGACAGCTTATTTAGCCGTCGACTAAGGCTAAAGCTGAACCAAAAGCGATTAACGTTCCCAGAAAAGAAAAACCAACAACATCAAAGTACCGAGGAACATTCTGAACCAAGGGATCTCTTTTTTTGTTTGCTGTTCTTCGTCTTGGCATTTCTTATCTTTATTACAGCATCCCATTATCAAAACTCCTCATTGCTAACTCTCTGTTTTGCAGCCATTATAAACTCAGAACGCAAATATAGAGACCATTACCGTGTCAGAAAAACTCAAAATCAATTCCAGCCACTGGGTGATCATCATTGCCCTACTCGCGGCGGCTTATGCTTGTTACTTGCTTATCGAGCCATACGTTAACTCTATCGTGATGGCCTTTATCATTTCACTATTGATGTTCCCAATCCATGAGTGGCTTGAAAAAAAGCTCCCGAATAAAGAAAACATCGTCTCTCTGCTGTCTTGTATCATACTGACCTTCATTATTGTTATCCCTTTATTGGCAGTATTCGCAGCAATTGTTCAGCAAGGTTCTCTGTTCTCTCAGAACACCTACCAATGGGTAACACACGGCGGCATTCAGACTCTGTTTGCTCATCCGTTAGTGGTCAAAGCGCTGTCATTTGTGAATAACTACCTGCCTTTCGACAATATTGAGCCCCAAGCCATCGCACAAAAAGTCGGTGAGTTTGCGACAAGCTTTGGTTCTAAGCTAGTTGGTATCAGTGCCAAAATCTTAGGTGACGCGACCAATTTCTTGATGGATTTCTTCTTGATGCTGTTCGTTTTGTTCTTCTTATTAAGAGATCACGACAAAATCATCAGTGTGGTTCGTCATATTCTGCCGCTGTCTCGTAGCCAAGAAGACAAACTTCTAACAGAGATAGAACAAGTATCTAAATCAGCAGTAATGGGCTCATTCTTAACCGCAATCGCGCAAGGTTTTGCCGGCGGTTTAGGTATGTGGATTGCCGGTTTCCCAGGTCTATTCTGGGGTACTATGATGGGCTTTGCCTCTTTCATCCCAGTTGTGGGTACCGCATTAATCTGGATTCCAGCAGCAACCTACTTGTTCCTAACTGGTGATACCACGTGGGCGATTTTCCTAACGGTTTACTGTGTAGCGATTGTTGGTTCAATTGATAACCTTCTGCGTCCGCTGCTAATGCAAGGCAGTGCAGGCATGAATACCCTGATGATCTTCTTCTCACTATTGGGTGGTATTCAACTGTTTGGCCTAATTGGTCTTATCTACGGACCATTGATTTTTGCGATTACCATTGTCCTATTCAACATCTACGATGAAGAGTTTAAGGACTTTTTAAACCAGCAAGACAAGAGTTAACGAACTTGACGTCAACTTGATTGGCGAACCCGTATTAAACACTTCAAGCTTTGGGCGGATTATGCGAAAATCCGCCCTCATTTTTTGCTAACGATTCAACAGAGTGTCCTATGTCAGCTTATATTGCACCAAGCCAGATTGCTCAACGCCAACTCGCCTACTTTGAAGGCAAACATGTTTTAGTTGCCGGTGAGGCAGAAGACTTGTTCCCTGTTGAGTTAGCGAAGCATTGTGAATCTGTCTCTGTGTTTACTTCTAATTACAGCTACTACCGTCAATTAGAAGGCTACAACACCATCCAACGTTTTTATGGTGCGGAGTTTACCGAAGAGACCAAAGCCGACTTAGTGATGTTGTACTGGCCAAAAGCCAAAGCGGAAGCGGAATTTTTGTTGGCGATGCTATTTGCCAAGCTAGGCAAAGATACCGAGATCGTCGTGGTTGGTGAAAACCGTTCAGGCGTGAAAAGCATCGAGAAGATGTTTGCTCCTTACGGCAAAGTTGTTAAATACGATTCAGCGCGTCGTTGCTCTTTCTACTGGGGTCAATGCTTCGAGCAACCACAAGCGTTCAACCTGCAAGACTGGTTTAAGACCTACACGGTTAACATTGGTGAGCAATCACTTACGGTAAAAAGCCTTCCTGGCGTCTTCAGTCACGGTCAATTCGATGTCGGTAGCCAACTTCTGTTGGATACTCTGCCAAAACTAAAAGGCAAGGTACTGGATTTTGGCTGTGGTGCAGGCGTATTGGGCGCGGTGATGGCATCTCGTAACCCAGATATCGAGCTAGAAATGTGCGACATCAGTGCATTTGCCGTGGCATCAAGCCAAGCAACGCTAGAAGCGAATGGTTTAACGGGTAAAGTCTTCGCATCCGATGTCTATTCTGATACTGCAGAAGACTATCAGTTCATCATCAGTAACCCACCATTCCATTCAGGTTTAGACACTAGCTACAGCGCGACTGAGACCTTACTTTCTCAGGCTCCTAAGCATTTGAAGCGTTCTGGTGAGATGATTATTGTTGCGAATAGTTTCTTAAAATACATTCCAATTATTGAACAAGCGTTTGGAAAATGCGCGACTCTAAATAAGACCACTAAATTCGCGATCTATCACGCAAACAAATAACCTCTCTAGCACAGCGCAGGGTCATTATCTGCGCTGTCTGTTCATATTTTTGTCAAAACTCTATAAAAATGAGCTTTTGCACACGCTTTAAATACCACTTACTTGTCAAAGTAAAAAAACTCGTTAATTTCGTTAAATTGGAACCCGTTAATTCTATTCTCTGTACTTGTTTTCGCCCCTTTTAGCAGTACATCAAAGGAAAGTAGTACCCAATTTATGTTTAGATTCTATCGTAAGCAGAAGTTTAAGCGCCTTCAAAATACCCTAATGCTGGCATTTCTTGTCCTCAGTATTACCCCTGTGACACTTATCGCGATATTTTTCCTCCAATCGCACAGTCAGGATCTCCAGGAACAAAGCACCTCACACCTTGTTTCGGTTCGTGATACTAAGCAGCAGCAAATTGTCGATTACCTACAAGCTCAAGAATCCCAAGTGATGGGCTTTGTTCGCTCAGAATTGGCCAATGCCAGTGGCGGGCGATTTTATGGTTTGATCAATGCATTTCAACGATTGGGGTTAGATATTGACGAGGCACGCAGTAATGCACAGCAGCGCTATATTCAAGGCTCTGGCGATCAAATCAAAACGTCGATCCTCCCTGAATCCAGCAGCTTTATTGGCAGCGAGCGTTATCGCCTGCTCCACAAGCGCTACCATAATGCTTACCTAGAACTGCTTAAACGCTCTGATTTTGACGATATTCTCTTAGTTGATATCAACGGTAACGTCGCTTATTCCGTCTTTAAAAATGACGATTACGGCACCAATCTGCTGACAGGAAAATACAAGGACTCCAACCTAGGTATTACCTTTCAACGACTAGCCAAAGACGTAACCGACCGACGCAAATCTAACGAAGATTACACGCCGGTTATCGTTTCTGACTTTAAAGACGAGAATGGCAAACAGACCGCATGGCTAGGCGCACCTATCGTTCAACAAGGCTACCTACACAGTTACGCGATGTTTAGGCTACCAATCAACGGCATTACTAAGTTGATTGCGGATCTCAACAAGAGTTCGAATATTCAAACGCTGCTTGTAGGTGATGATCACCTGCCGCGTAGCCTTGCTCATTCACAAGAATCTATCAACTTGAGCCTAGATGTTGTCGATAAAGCATTGGCTGGCGAAACAGCGGTTGGCACCTTCGACAACACCCTAGATCAAGCGATCATCGCGGCATATACGCCAATTGAGCTGAAATACGCAACATGGGCTCTTGTCGTAGAGCTGCCAGAGAAAGAGGCGTTTGCCCGTATTCATCAGTTAGAAAAGATCTTCGTGATCGTGATGCTAACGGCGATCATTCTGGTAGTCGTTGCATCGCACTATCTGTCTAACTTCATCACATCCCCACTGCTTAAACTGACGTGGGCTGCCGAAAAAGTATCGGCGGGTGATCTCGATGAAACCATGATCAATACCGAGCGCAAAGATGAGATAGGCCGACTCGCGGTGAGCTTCGAAAGAATGCAGCGATCTATTCGTGAAAAAATGCAGCTCATCAAAAGCCAAAACGATGAGCTTGAGGACAACCTTAAGACCATTCAAAAGCAAAACGAAGAGTTACAACTGGCAAATAAACTCAAAGATGAGTTCTTAGCGACTACTTCACATGAATTGAGAACACCACTGCATGGCATGGTGGGTATCGCTGAAGCGTTGATATCTGGAGCTAACGGCCCTATTCCTGCTAATCAGAAATATCAGTTGGATATCATCATCAATAGCGGTCAGAGATTGGCGACCTTGGTTGATGATCTGCTTGATTATCACAAGATGCGCTATGGCAGCTTAGATATTAAGAAATCAGCCGTTGATTTGTCGGCAGCCACCAGCTTGGTCCTAGAGTTGTCTCATCACCTATTGGGCAATAAGCCAATCCGTATTATTAACCAAGTCCCAAGTGATTTAGGTCTGGTTTCATCGGATCCTCAACGACTTGAGCAAGTGATGTATAACTTGGTCGGCAATGCCATCAAGTACACCTCAGAAGGTAAAATTGTTATCTCTGCCAGCGTTATCGATGACAACATTCGTGTGCAAGTTGTCGATACTGGCCAAGGTATACCGGCCGAGTACCTTGAGCACATCTTTGAGCCATTGATTCAAGCAGGCCAAGATGCGAGTAACTACCGCCAAGGTGCAGGGCTTGGACTATCGATCAGCCGTCAGTTGATCGAGCTAATGGGCGGTTCACTGTACGTAAGTAGCCAACCAATGCTTGGCACTACGTTTAGCTTTACCCTGCCCCTAGCGACTCAAGGTGAGCTGGACAGTTACAACGAATCCGGTCATTACTCGCACTTCCAAGCGCCTGATTTAATTGATAACAGCCAACAAGAAAACAGTGTTGTCAGTGAAAACCCAGATGGCCCGTTATTGGTTATCGCCGATGATGAGCCGGTTAACCTGCGAGTATTAGACAGCTTCTTGAAGTTAGAAGGTTATCGAGTACGTACTGCATGTGATGGCCCTGAAACCATTGAACTGATTGAAAAAGAGAAGCCAGAGCTGCTTCTACTCGACATCATGATGCCAGGAATGAGCGGCTATCAGGTTTGTGAAGCACTGAGAAAGCAATACGATCATGCTCAGTTGCCAATCATCATGCTAACGGCACTCAACCAAGCAGAAGACCGTGTTCGAGGTTTCGAAGCGGGTGCCAATGACTACTTGTCTAAACCGTTCAACAAACAAGAACTGGCGGCTCGAATTACAGCACATCTATCAGCAAGCAAAGCTGAACAGAGACGCCTTGAAAACGATCAACTGCAACTCGAACTCAAACATAGAGCGATGGTTGAAGCTAACTTGTTAGAAACTCAAGGCCGCTTATTAGAGCAGCTAGAATCGGCACCTGAAGCCATCATCTGTATTCGCGATGACCAACGCATTCGTTTTGCTAACGAAGCCGCGGCGAAGCTATTCAGACGCGGACAGGAGCAACTCAAACGCTCAATGGCTGACGAGATCATTGCACCTAAATACCTTAAGGTAGAACAAGCCCACTACTGCGGTGATATTGATATCTATATAGACGATACACGTCAGCGCATACCAAGTGACATCCTTAAGCTGCCTGAAGGCTCAGGGCTCGACACCATGTATATCTTTAATGTAGGTGGTGGTGTTAACTCAAACCGAATCAATAACCTTGAAACGGCGGTTGAGGCTCTCTCTAGTTATGCCTTTGAAGGCGACAAAGATAAGTTACAGCAGCTGAAAGAGCTTGGCGGAGAATTTACTCGTCTTGCTGACAAGGCAACCGGTGAAGGTAAAAACAAGCAAGAGTTAATGCGTGAGGTACTGGTCGATGCGATGACGAATGCCATCATCTACTGGGAATCGGTGACTGGTGAAACCAAGTTTGCTTTCGCCGAGAAGAGTGGCTTGTGGCGCGTCTACTTAGACCGCAGTACGCTGCAAACTCGAACGCTAGACAAATACCTACGCGTAGAAACCCTACCGAAAACGCCTCGCTGGCGAACGGTACTGAGCTCAATCGAATTCATTCTGGAACACTGCAAAGAACAGACGCCAGAAAGAACCCATATTGAGATGCTGAGGGATAAACTTCAGAAACTACTGACCAGTTAAACCCTGAACCAACATCACGATACTTTGAATAATGGAGCCCACCTAGCGTGGGCTTTTTTGTACGCCTTATAATCACAAAAAGTAGAATCCCATCGCTTGCAACGCACTTTTTTTACGCCCTTAAACAAGGAAGAATTCACGCCAATCACGTACAGTGTGAGCTCGTAACCGTCAGTACTTTTCGTTCTATTCTCAATCATATCTGACCGTTATCTGACTCTTTGTTGCAGTTTGAGAAGCGAGTCACAACAGAACGGCAGATTTAATTTTCTAGGGAAATTTAACGTAAAACTGGCAAGTGACCGAGATCTACAATTATACCAACTTAGGGTAAAGCATTATAATAAAAAGCCTTTAAAGTTAGTGACCACTTACAACCTGCAAGAACCTCAAAACCAAATGCGAGTCACATCACTTTAACAATTACGTACAAAAAACCACCAAAGCAACCTATTTTGACGTTAATGACGTGGAGTTGTGTGTTTTTAACGTTTTTGACGGGAAACGAGTTTGATTAATTCATCGATAAGGTGTTTTCTTACTCCTGCCAAAGGCCTACAGGCCACTCTTACCACTTCTCAGAATCAACGATGAATCTGGAGCAACGAAGAAGAGGTAGGCCTTTAACCAGAGTGTGTATCTACTAAACAATTTAGCGACAGATAACATTCAATCCATTAGTGAAATGAAAGCAAATAGTAAGGAACAGCTATGCTTGCCAATATAAAAAAAACAGCAATAGCAACAGCAATTATTGCAACTGCTACAACAGGTTTTGCATCAGTAGCAACCGCTGCAGAACGCAGTGAACTGACCGTTCACCCGAAAGAGTACACTACATTCGTACGTAACTTTAACCCGTACCTTGGTGCTACTAACCTACATACTACAACTGACTTCATGTACGAGCCGCTAGTAGTATTTAACGAAATGCACGGTAACACTCCAGTGTTCCGTCTAGCTGAAAACTTCAAGATGTCAGATGATCTGATGAGCGTAGTTTTCGACATTCGTAAGGGTGTTAAATGGTCTGACGGAGAAGCTTTCTCTGCTGATGATGTTGTTTTTTCTTTCAACCTTGTAAAAGAGAAGCCAGAGCTTGACCAATCTGGTATCAACTCTTGGGTAACTTCTGTAGAAAAACTGAACGACAACCAAGTTAAGTTCAGCCTAACAGAAGCAAACTCGAACGTACCTTATGAGATTGCCAAAGTACCTGTAGTACCTAAGCACATCTGGAAAGACGTTAAAGATCCATCAACGTTTACCAATGAAAACCCAGTTGGTTCTGGTCCATTTACAGAAATCGATACGTTTACAGCGCAACTATACATCCAGTGTGTAAACCCGAACTACTGGGATGCAGACAACCTAGATGTTGACTGTCTACGTGTTCCACAAATTGCGAACAACGACCAATTCCTAGGTAAAGTTGTAAACAGTGAAATGGACTGGACGTCTTCTTTCGTTCCAGATATCGATCGTACATACGCAGCAGCTAGCCCTAAACACCACTACTGGTACCCGCCAGCAGGTACACAGGCATTCATCGTTAACTTCAAGCACCCTGATGCTGCGAAGCATGAAGCATTGAGCAACGTTGACTTCCGTCGTGCTTTCTCTATGGCTCTTGACCGTCAAACTATCATCGACATCGCATTCTACGGTGGCGGTACTGTGAACGATTTCGCATCGGGTCTTGGCTACGCGTTTGAAGCTTGGTCTGATGAAAAAACTCACGACAAGTACAAAGGCTTCAACACTTACAACGCTGAAGGCGCGAAGAAGCTTCTTGCTGACGCTGGCTTCAAAGATGTGAACAAAGATGGTTTTGTTGACACTCCATCAGGCAAATCTTTCGAACTAATGATTCAATCGCCAAACGGCTGGACTGACTTCAACAACACAGTTCAACTAGCGGTAGAACAACTGAACGAAATCGGTATTAAAGCGAAAGCTCGTACACCTGATTTCTCTGTTTACAACCAAGCAATGCTTGAAGGTACATACGACGTAGCATACACAAACTACTTCCACGGTGCGGATCCATACACGTACTGGAACAGTGCTTACAACTCATCACTACAATCTGGTGATGGTATGCCTCGTTTCGCAATGCACTTCTACAAAAACGACAAGCTAGATGGTCTTCTAAACAGCTTCTACAAAACAGCTGATAAGAACGAACAGCTAGATATTGCACACGGTATCCAGCAAATCATCGCTGCAGACCAAGTGACAATCCCTGTGATGTCTGGTGCTTACATGTACCAATACAACACAACTCGCTTCACTGGTTGGTGGAACGAAGAAAATCCAAAAGGCCGTCCAAACATTTGGGCTGGTATTCCAGAGCGTCTACTTCATGTACTGGACCTAAAACCAGTTAAATAAGTAATCGTTCAATCCTTGCGGCGTAACCTCTTACGCCGCTTATAAAAATCCCCACACTCTCAATTGAAAGTATGGCGCTAGTCGTCAGGGGATTTTTCGTTCCAAATTTCGCTAGGAGCGACCTGAATCCAGAAACAGGGAAACAATCTGGGTGAGTAAGGTGTGAGTTATGGGTTATTTTTTAAGACGTTTGTCATTTTATTTTGTCGCGCTATTAGTTGCTGCGACGTTAAACTTTATTATTCCAAGAGCAATGCCTGGTGACCCAGTTACCATGATGTTTGCGAACGCTTCTGTACAAGTTACTCCAGAGCGTATTGCTGCAATGAAAGAACTATTAGGCTTCGTTGATGGTGGCTACTTAGTTCAATACGTGGCGTACATGAAGAACATTCTTAGCTGGGAACTTGGTACATCAATTCAATTCTACCCACTTTCTGTAAACACACTGTTGGGTGGAGCATTCGGTTGGTCGCTTTTCTTAGCCGGCACCGCAGTTATTCTTTCTTTCTCGATTGGTTCAATCCTAGGTATTTTCGCAGCGTGGAAACGCGGCAGTAAGTACGATGCCTTCGTAACGCCAGGGATGCTGATTCTACAAGCCGTTCCTCAAGTTGTTATCGCGATGATTGCACTATTTACCTTTGCAATTGGCTTGAAGTGGTTCCCAACAGGGTATGCCTACACCGCTGGTACTATACCTGATTGGACAAGCTGGGCATTCATTAAAGATGTCGCTTACCACGCCTTCTTACCACTGTTCTGTGCTTCTGTTGTTCAAATTGGTGGCTTCCTAGTAAACATGCGTAACAACATGATCAACCTATTAGCCGAAGACTACATCACCATGGCGAAAGGCAAAGGCCTGAGCGAAAACCGAGTGGTATTCAACTACGCAGCTCGTAACGCGATGCTACCTAGTGTGACAGCCCTGTCAATGTCGCTAGGTATGGCAATCGGCGGTCAATTAATTATCGAAATCATCTTTAACTACCCAGGTCTTGGCAGCGTACTTTTCAACGCAATTAACGCTCGTGACTACCAAGTACTGCAAGGTCAGCTGCTTATCATGACGCTATTCATGCTGTTCTTTAACCTAGTTGCAGACATGCTTTACGTTGTTCTTGACCCTCGTCTTCGTAAGGGTGGTAAATAATCATGAAAGACTTTTTAAAACTCATTTGGCGTAACCCGATGGCCCTAACAGGCGTCATCATCCTAAGTATTTTTATTCTTGGCGCGATTGCAGCTCCATTAATCACCAAACATGTACCAGACAAGCGTACAGGTAACCCACACGAATATCCTGGTTTCGTGGTGAAGTCTGCACAAACTAACCCTGATGGCTGGGTTGCTCAAAATCTAGCAGACGACCGTCGTACATTGATCATGTCTAAAAAGGCAGACCACGTACTAGGTACAACTCGTATGGGTCGTGACGTTTGGTCTCAAGTGGTATACGGCGCACGCGTATCTCTTGCTGTAGGTTTTGGTGCGGGTCTAACCGTATGTTTACTCGCAACTGTTATTGGTGTTTCTGCAGGTTACTTCGGTGGCCGTGTCGATGACGTTCTAACAGCCGCAATGAACATCATGCTGGTAATCCCTCAATACCCATTACTGTTCGTAGTAGCAGCCTTTATCGGTGAGGCAGGGCCACTCACCATAACCTTGGTTATCGGCTTTATGTCTTGGGCTTGGGGTGCCCGTGTTGTTCGCTCCCAAACCTTAGCACTGCGTGAAAAAGAGTTTGTAAAAGCCGCTGAAGTTTTGGGTGAATCTTCATTCCGCATCATCTTCGTAGAGATTCTGCCAAACCTTATCTCTATCGTTGGCGCAAGCTTCATCGGTTCGGTGATGTACGCAATCATGATGGAAGCAACCATCTCGTTCCTAGGTCTTGGTGACCCGAACACAATCAGCTGGGGCATCATGCTTTACAACGTTCAAACCTCTTCATCAATGCTGATTGGCGCTTGGTGGGAACTGCTGGCTCCTTGTATCGCACTGACACTACTTGTAACTGGCCTTGCTCTACTTAACTTCGCGGTCGATGAAATTGCTAACCCGCAACTGCGTTCTCACAAAGGCATGAAGCGTTGGAAGAAACTAGCAGCTCAAGACAAAGAAGAACGTGAACCAGAACTACCACCACAAAATGCACTTTGGAGCGGAGATAAATAATCATGTCTGAACCACTAATTTCTATCCGCAACTTATGCGTGGATTACATCACAGAGTCTGGCGATGTTCGTGCGTGTAACAACGTAAGTTTCGACATCGCTCCAGGTGAAGTCTTCGGCCTAGCTGGTGAATCTGGCTGTGGTAAATCAACGGTCGCTTTCTCTCTTATGCGTCTTCATAAGCCGCCCGCTTACATCAGTGGTGGTGAGGTTATCTTCAACGGTGAGAACATCCTTGAATACAGTGATGGCCGTATGCAGTCGTTCCGTTGGAGTGAGATGTCGATGGTATTCCAGAGCGCGATGAACGCACTCAACCCAGTACTACCGATGGAAGAGCAGTTCTGTGACGTAATCATGCGTCACACCAACATGACTCGCGAGCAAGCTAAGCAGCGTGCTGAAGGTCTACTTGAAATCGTCGATATTCACCCGAGCCGATTGAGTGACTATCCTCACCAATTCTCTGGCGGCATGCGTCAGCGCTTGGTTATTGCTATCGCGTTAGCACTGAATCCAAAGCTGATCATTATGGATGAGCCGACAACCGCACTTGATGTGGTTGTGCAACGCGAAATCCTACAAAAGATCTATGCACTAAAAGAAGAATTTGGCTTCTCAATTCTGTTCATCACCCATGACTTGTCATTGATGGTCGAGTTCTCTGACCGCATCGGCATCATGTACTCAGGTGAGCTAATCGAAGTGGCTAACTCTCAAGATATTCTAGAAAACCCTTACCACCCTTACACCAAAGGGCTGGGAAGTTCTTTCCCTCCACTGACAGGGCCAAAGACAAAGTTAGCAGGTATTCCGGGTAACCCTCTGAACCTGTTAGAGATCCCTGAAGGGTGTCGTTTCCAAGCTCGTTGTGACCGTGTACATGAAAAGTGTACCAAGGTGCCAACCAAGCTGCGTTCTATCGACCCGGGACATTTGTCTAACTGCCACCTGTACGGTGACCCAATAGTACAAAGGAAGCTATAGCTTGCGTGAATAACGAACAAGGCGGCTCGACCGCCTAAAAACAAGCAAAGCGAATAAGGATTCTGGAGACAATTATGAGCAAAGATTTCGGTCAATTATTGGTAGAAGGCAAGAATGTCGTAAAAGACTTCCCAATAAGCAGTACCACCATTCAAACCCCAATGATGCGTGCGATTAACGACGTGTCATTCAAGATGTACAAAAGCCGTGGCCTAGCAGTGGTTGGTGAGTCTGGTTCAGGCAAATCAACAACCGCAAAAATGATCGCAAAAATGTACGCACCTTCAGGCGGCACGATCGAATACAAAGGTCGTGATATCCAAGAGATCTCAAGCAGAAAAGATCTTATGCACTACCGTGAAGGCGTGCAGATGGTATGGCAAGACCCGTTTGGTTCATTGAACCCAACACACAATATCTTCCACCACATTGCTCGACCACTGTTGATCCACAAGAAGGTAACCCCGGGCAATAAGAGAGAACTAGAAGAACGTGTTTACGATCTTTTAGAGCAAGTGGGCCTGATCCCACCAAAAGAGACGGCGAAGAAGTACCCTCACCAACTGTCTGGCGGCCAACGTCAACGTGTCAACCTAGCCCGCAACATCGCGGTAGGTGCCGAAGTTGTACTAGCCGATGAGCCAACTTCAATGCTTGATGTATCGATTCGTGCCGGTGTTTTGAACCTGATGGAAGAGATGAAGTTCGAGAAGCAAATGTCTCTGCTTTACATCACTCACGATATCGCAACCGCTCGTTACATCGCTGAAGACCTTTCGGTGATGTACGTGGGACACATGGTGGAATGGGGCGATACCGATGACGTGATTGCTAACCCTCAGCACCCATACACCCAATTGCTTGTTTCGGCCGTTCCAGATCCTAAGAAGTCGATCCACGAGCAACTTGCAGGCAACAAAGGTGAGATTCCTCTGTGGACACCAGTATCAGCAGGCTGCCCATTTGCAGGCCGATGTACTCACGCAATGGATAAGTGCAAAGAGCAGCTACCAGGGGTTACGCAGCTCGCTGATAACCACTTTGTGCGCTGTTACCTACACGAAAGCTAAGCAATAAAACCCAAGTTAGGGTCTTCGGACCCTAACTATTTATATCCAAAACATTCAAGTACCTAGCCAATAGAAACTAGGACTGTCGGAGAATATTGATGCTGTTATTGACCAACCATATTGGCTATGAGTCCACAGGCCCGAAGCAAGCTATCCTACAAACTAAGAAAGCTCGCCTATCAAGCACTACGGCTCTACTCGTCTGTGCTGACAACCATATGACTGTCGGAAATTTTGATGTGGTTAAACAAGGCCGCGTAGCAAATTGGCATCAAGGGCAATTCTTCACTATTGATTTCAGTTCAGTCACTGAATCTGGTCGCTACTACCTACGTTTTGACAACCTGCGTTCAGAAGTATTTGAGATTGGTAGCAACCTATTAATGAACCACACGTTTTCTGATGTGCTTCATTACTTTAAGTCACAACGCTGTGGCGGTATTTTCGACAAAAAAGATCAACAGGCACAAATTCTAGGCACTGACAGATACGTCGATGTCCATGGCGGTTGGTACGACGCATCAGGTGATGTCAGTAAATATTTTAGCCACCTGTCTTATGGTAACTACCTAAACCCACAACAAATTCCGATGGTCGTTTGGAACATGCTAAAAAGCGTACGCTTGACTAGCCATAACCCAGACTTCCCGAAATTCTCCATGACTCGTCTAACGGAAGAGGCTCTGTTCGGTGCCGACTTCTTAGTGCGTATGCAAGACGCTGACGGATACTTCTATATGACGGTATTCGACAAATGGAGCAAAGATATCAACCAACGCGATATCTGCGCTTATGCGACTCAAGAAGGTCATAAATCAACGGACTTACAAGCGGGCTACCGACAAGGTGCAGGTGTTGCTATCGCAGCATTAGCCGCAGCTTCTGAGCTTGAAATCTCTGGCAGCTACTCGAGCCACACATACCTTGAAATGGCGGTTAAGGGTTACTGGCATCTAAAAGAGTACAACCTCCAGTATCTAAACGATGGTGAAGAGAACATCATCGATGAGTATTGCGCCCTACTCGCAGCCAATGAGCTGTATCGCGTAACACAAGACCAGCAATACCTATCAGAAGCAAGAACTTGGGCGACTCGTTTAATCTCTCGTCAGCAATCCGATGATTCATTTGAGCACTTCTGGTCGGCAAACTCTGATGGCTCTCGTCCATACTTTCACGCAGCTGAAGCCGGTCTTCCTGTGATTGCACTATGTGAATACATCGACAATGAAACCGATGCTGAATTAAAAGAACAGGCGCGCACAGTTGTTGAACAAGCTTGTCAGTTCGAAATCAACATCACCGACAAAGTCACCAACCCATTTGGCTATCCAAGACAATACGTTAAATCTGTCGATGGTGATAAACGTGATGCCTTCTTCGTCGCTCAACAGAACGAAACTGGTTACTGGTGGCAAGGCGAGAACGCACGCCTTGGCTCACTCGCAACCATGGCTTACCTAGTTCAACCGCACATTAAAGATAGCGAACTTCAAGAGCGCTTAATCCAGCTTTCACAAAATAGCCTTGATTGGATCTTGGGCCTCAACCCATACCACATATGCATGCTCGATGGTCATGGCCATAACAACCCAGACTACCTACCTCAGCTTGGGTTCTTCAATGCGAAAGGCGGTATCTGTAATGGCATCACAGCTGGTTTTGAAGATGAACAAGACATTGCGTTCAATCCACCAGCACAAAAAGATGACATGCTTCAAAACTGGCGCTGGGGTGAGCAATGGATCCCTCATGGTGCGTGGTTCTTATTAGCAACCGCTGCACAGTTCAACTTCTTAGCTCAGCGTAAGGAGCAATAATAATGACTCTTTACTACGTCGGTATTGATGGTGGTGGTACTTCTTGTCGTGCTCGTATTCGTGACGCTCAAGGCAAACTGATTGGTGAAGCGAAAAGTGGCAGTGGCAACATCCTTTTGGGTGTTGATGTTGCGATGAGCTCAATTATTGATGCCATCACAAAAGCGGCACAACAAGGGCAACTCAACTCAGACCATTTTTCAAATATGCATGTTGGCCTAGCGCTGGCTGGCGCTGAGCAAAAATCAGCATGGTTCGACTTCATGGCTCAACCACACCCTTTCGCAAGCATGACACTAAATACCGACGCTTATGGCGCTTGCATTGGTGCTCACAATGGCCAAGACGGCGCAATCATGATCGGTGGTACGGGTTCTTGCGGTATCTTCCTAAAAGACGGTGAGCAATATGTGGTTGGCGGTCGTGAATTTCCGATTTCAGATCAAGGCGGCGGCGCAGTCATGGGCTTACGTTTGATTCAACAAGTCTTGCTTGCAGAAGACGGTATTCGCAACAAAACCCCGCTGACTCTACATGTGATGAATCACTTTAATAATGATGTGGATGCCATTGTCGAATGGTCAAAAGGTGCTATTCCAAAGGATTACGGTCAATTCTCACCAGTTATTTTTCAACTCGCTAACGAAGGTGACGAACTGGCTATCGATATGCTCAAGCAAACCGCGGCTGATATCGAAATGTTTGTCTTAGCACTGCATCGAAAAGGCGCTGACAAGGTGTGCTTAATGGGAAGTATCGCTGAGCGTATTCTCAACTGGCTATCACCACCAGTACAACAATGGATCGTTAAACCTCAATTCGACGCTATTGAAGGCGCATTGATGTTTGCCGGAAAACCACAACACAACTTGTATCAACAGGCTTAGCAGGGAAGTTATATGAATTATCGCATCGACTTAGCTGTTCTTTCTGAACAAAAAAATAACTGCCGATTTGGCCTTACGGTACATAACTTAAGTGACCTCGACGTAAAAGATTGGTCTCTGCACTTTGCATTTGATCGTTTCATCCTTCCAGAGAGTTTATCGCAAGGAGAGCTGACTCAAGTTGGCAGCTTTTGCTCATTCACACCAAGTTCGTCAGTGTTAAAGGCCAACAACCATTACTACCTTGAATTCAGTATTCAAAGCGCACCATTCCGCTTCTATTCTGATGGCCTTAACGATGCCTTTATCCAGTCACATAATGATGGAGAAACATCGGTACTGCCTGTCGCGATATCACCCATAGTACTGGCTTCGCCATACCGTGAACGCAATCAAATACCTGAAGTTAACGCTGCTGAGATTGCATTGATTCCTCAGCCTAATCAGATCGAATTTCAGCAAGGTAGTTTCGCGCTAAGTAACTTCGCGCTAAATAACGACTGCAGAATTGAGGTTCAATCTCATCTTGCTGATAAGGCAGTCTCTTGGTTCCAGCAAGAGTTGCTCTCGACCTTTGAGCTGTCTCTTTCGACCGCGCTTTCAGCTGAACTTTCAAAAGACGAAAGCGGCAACATTCTATTTCGCAGCAACCCGACGTTAGATGAAGCCGAATACAAACTGACCATCACTGCACAACAGATTATTGCTGAATCAGGCAGCCAGTCGGGCTTTACACACGCTGTGGCAAGCTTGATTCAACTAGTTCAACAACTGGACGCAGAGAACTTCTCTCTACCATGTTGCAAGATAGCCGACCAACCGCGCTTTAAGTACCGCGGCATGATGTTGGACTGCGCTCGTCACTTCCACTCAGTAGAGCAAGTGAAGCGTTTAATCAATCAACTGGCGCACTACAAGTTCAACGTATTTCATTGGCACCTAACTGACGATGAAGGTTGGAGAATTGAGATAAAGAGCCTGCCACAGCTAACAGAAATTGGCGCTTGGCGTGGCCCTGATCATGCACTAGAGCCGCAATATACCCACATTGCGGAAAACTACGGCGGCTTCTACACGCAACAACAAATTCGTGAAGTCATTGAATACGCAGAGCAACGCAGCATCACGGTGATCCCAGAGATCGATATTCCGGGACACTGCCGTGCCGCAATCAAATCACTGCCTGACATGCTGGTAGAGCAAGCGGATACCACTCAATACAAGAGCATTCAGCACTACAACGACAATGTACTAAACCCAGGTTTGCCCGGTACTTACCAATTTCTAGATGCAGTTATTGAAGAAGTCGCAGAGCTATTCCCGAGCGAATTGATTCACATGGGTGCAGACGAAGTGCCACCCGGTGTGTGGACCAACAGCCCTGCTGCTCAAGCATTGATGAAAGAACACCAGTACCAAGACAGCAAAGACCTACAAGGCCACCTATTCCGCTATGCCGAAAACAAGCTTAAGCAACTCGGCAAACGCATGGTCGGCTGGGAAGAAGCACAGCACGGCGACAAAGTGAGTAAAGAGACCATCATCTACTCATGGCTCAGTGAAGAAGCGGCTGTCAATTGCGCTCGCCAAGGCTTTGATGTGGTGTTGCAACCTGCACAGTTTACCTATCTCGACATGACCCAAGATTATGCACCGGAAGAACCGGGCGTAGATTGGGCTGCCGTTATCCCATTAGAACAAGCTTATACCTACGAAGCACTTGCTGAGGTATCCGACACCGACCCAATTCGTAAGCGGATCCGCGGAATTCAGTGTGCTCTATGGTGTGAGATCGTCACCAACCAAAAGCGTATGGATTACATGGTATTCCCAAGAATTAGCGCTTTAGCTGAAGGATGTTGGACACATAAAAACAACCGAAACTGGCTAGATTACCTATCTCGCCTAAAGGGGCATCTGCCATTACTCGACAAACTCAATGTTGATTATCGCAACCCTTGGAAAGCTCAATAAAACAAACCAAAGCGACACTCATATCGAGTGGTTGCTGACTCAAATTAAGGTGCTCAGTTAGATACGACTCAGCATCACTATTTAAAAATTAGCTGCATAGATGCAGTTTGTTAAAAAGGAAATGACAATGAAATACGGCTATTTCGATAACGACAATCGCGAATACGTCATCACTCGCCCTGATGTACCAGCACCTTGGACAAACTACCTAGGTACTGAAAAGTTTTGTACCGTGATTTCGCACAATGCGGGCGGTTACTCGTTCTACAATTCTCCGGAATACAACCGTGTTACTAAGTTCCGTCCAAACGGCACCTTTGACCGTCCTGGACACTATGTGTACCTGCGTGATGATGAGACAGGTGATTACTGGTCTATCTCTTGGCAACCAGTGGCAAAGAGCCTAGATGAAGCGAACTACGAAGTTCGTCACGGCCTGTCATACTCAAAATTCAAATGTGAATACAGCGGCATTACCGCAACCAAGACGCTATTCGTACCTAAGGGTGAAGATGCAGAAGTTTGGGACGTTGTATTAAAGAACAACACTGACAAGCCACGTACTATCAGCACTTTCTCGTTTGTTGAGTTCTCTTTCAGCCATATTCAATCAGACAATCAAAACCATCAGATGTCTTTGTACTCTGCGGGCACGTCTTACCAAGAAGGTGTTCTGGAATACGACCTGTACTACAACACTAACGACTTTGAAGGCTTCTACTACCTAGCTTCAACTTTCTCACCAGACAGCTACGATGGCCAACGTGACAACTTCCTTGGTATGTACCGTGATGAAGCAAATCCAATTGCGGTTGAAAACGGTAAGTGTTCTAACAGCGCTCAAACTTGTTACAACCATTGTGGTTCTCTGCACAAGCAATTTACGATTCAACCCGGTGAAGAAGTTCGCTTTGCGTATGTACTCGGTATCGGTAAAGGCAACGGTGAACGCCTACGTGAGAAGTACCAAGACACAGCAAACGTAGACGCCGCTTTCCAAGGCATCAAAGATCACTGGGACGAGCGTTGCAACAAATTCCAAGTTAAGTCGCCAAACGAAGGCTTAGACACAATGATCAACACGTGGACGCTATACCAAGCGGAAACCTGTGTGGTTTGGTCACGCTTTGCATCATTCATCGAAGTTGGCGGTCGTACTGGTCTTGGTTACCGTGATACGGCTCAAGATGCTATTTCAGTACCCCATGCCAACCCACAAATGACCAAGAAACGTATTATCGACCTGCTTCGCGGCCAAGTGAAAGCGGGCTACGGTCTACACTTGTTCGATCCTGACTGGTTCGATCCAGAGAAAGCCGACGTTGAGCCATCAAAATCACCAACAGTTGTTCCAACACCGTCAGATGACGACAAGATCCACGGCATTGAAGACACATGTTCTGATGATCACCTATGGATCGTTCCAACCATCATCAAGTACGTGATGGAAACCGGTGAGCACGACTTCTTCGATGAAGTGATTCCATACGCAGACGGTGGCGAGGCGACAGTTTATGAACACATGAAAGCGGCACTGAACTTCTCTGCTGAATACGTGGGTCAAACGGGTATCTGTAAAGGCCTTCGTGCTGACTGGAATGACTGTTTGAACCTAGGTGGTGGTGAATCTTCAATGGTTTCATTCCTACACTTCTGGGCGCTACAAGAATTCCTAGATCTTGCTAAGTTCCGCAATAACGATGCTGACGTTGCGAAATACACTGAAATGGCTGCTAACGTTCGCGAGGCGTGTGAAACGCACCTTTGGGATGACGAAGGCGGCTGGTACATCCGTGGTCTGACTAAAAATGGCGACAAGATCGGTACCGCTCAACAAGCTGAAGGTCGTGTGCACCTTGAGTCAAACACGCTCGCGGTTTTATCTGGTGCTGTTTCTCAAGAACGTGGCGAGAAAGCGATGGACGCTGTTGATGAGAACCTTTTCTCTGAATACGGCCTACACCTAAACTCTCCTTCATTCGCAACACCAAACGATGATATCGGCTTCGTAACTCGCGTTTACCAAGGTGTAAAAGAGAACGGTGCAATCTTCTCTCACCCTAACCCATGGGCTTGGGTAGCAGAAGCGAAACTAGGTCGTGGTGACCGTGCTATGAAATTCTACGACGCACTGAACCCGTACAACCAAAACGACATGATTGAAACACGTTACGCAGAACCATACTCGTACGTGCAGTTCATCATGGGTAAAGACCACCAAGACCACGGCCGTGCAAACCACCCATGGTTAACAGGCACCTCTGGTTGGGCTTACTTTGCGGTAACCAACTTCATTCTAGGTGTTCGTACTGGCTTCGAAGGATTAACGGTTGATCCTTGTATCCCAACGGATTGGCCAGAGTTCGAGGTTACTCGTCAATGGCGTGGCGCGACTTACAACATCACAGTGCAAAACCCGAATGCAGTAAGCAAAGGCGTTGCCTCTATCACTATCAATGGTGAATCAGTTGAAGGCGCAATCCCAGTACAAGCAGAAGGCAGCGTGAACGATGTTGTCGTTGTTCTAGGCTAGTCACGCAATTTAACGAACAGCTCTTGTCTCAAGTCTTTACAGGCTTGAGACAATGAGACTAAAAGGATTTTCTAATGATTAAATTTGGTACAGGTGGCTGGCGCGCTTTCATTGGTGAGGAGTTCACTAGAGAAAACGTCCGTTTGGTAGCGCAAGCACTCGCTAACATCATCAACAACGAAGATGCAGCCAAGAATGGGTTTGTGATCGGCTATGACCGTCGTTTCCTTTCCGATAAAGCCGCATGTTGGTTTGCAGAAGTACTTGCGGCGAACAACATCAAAGTAAGCTTCATCGATAAGTTCGTTCCAACTCCTATCGTGATGTTCCAAGCGAAAGAGATGGGATGCACCTACTCGGCATGTATTACCGCTTCTCACAACCCCGCTGATTACAATGGTATTAAGGTGTTCATTGAAGGCGGCCGCGATGCCGATGAGATCATCACAGAGAAGATCGAACAGCAAATCGCAACACTGACCAACGAAGATGTTATCCGAGTCGATTTCGAACAAGCATTAAACGACAAAGAAATCGAGATCATCAACCCGATGAACGACTTTGTTGATTCAATCATCAACTTCATCGATATCGATTCGATCAAGAAAGCTAACCTACGTGTACTGATTGACCCAATGTTTGGCGTTGCAAAAAATGCTCTGCAAACCGTGCTGATTAACGGTCGCTGTGATGTCGACGTCATCAACGATGGCAAAAACCCAGATTTTGGTGGCTTAATGCCGTCGCCAAATGCTGCAACGCTGTATCGCTTGAAGCACTTAGTTGCAGCAGAAGGCTATGACATTGGTATTGGTACTGATGGCGATGCTGACCGTTTGGGAATCATCGATGAGAAAGGTCACTTCATTCACCCTAACGAAGTGCTACTCCTACTTTACTACTACTTGCTGGAATACAAAGGCTGGAAGGGCTCTGTCGTTCGTAACATCGCAACCACACACCTACTGGATAAAGTGGCGGCAGATCATGGTGAGAAGAGCTTTGAGGTTCCTGTAGGCTTTAAGCATATCAGCTCACAAATGGAGGCCGATGACTCTCTGATTGGTGGCGAAAGTTCAGGTGGTTTAACCATTCGTGGTCACATCAAAGGTAAGGATGGCGTATTTGCTTCAAGCTTACTGGTTGAGATGATCAGTGTGACAGGCAAGAAGTTGTCTGAATTACTTGATGAGATTTACTCTAAATATGGCTATGCCTACACCGCAGAAGGCGATTGTAAGTTTAAACCTTCAGAGAAAGAAGCGCTTTACACTAAGATCTACGTCGAGAAGCAACTGCCTGAATTTGAATACGAAATTGAAAAAGTAAGCTATGAAGATGGTGCCAAGGTGTACTTCAAGAATGGCGGCTGGGTGATTGCTCGCTTCTCAGGAACAGAGCCGTTACTACGAATCTTCGCAGAAATGGAAGATAAAGACACTGCAGAACGTGTTCTTCAAAAAGTGAAAGACTTCCTCTCTCTATAGGCTTATAGAGCGCAGCAGTCTTGTATGGGACTTAACAAATCACTGCCTTGTTAACCCCTATAGATGAAGAGCTTTTGCCCAGTACTTTACATTAAAGTGCTGGGCTTTTTTATGGTTCATCGAGAATTAGCGGTACTATGAATTGTACCTAATTAGAAAGCCAATACGCCTTTGGTATCCACTTTTACGTTGACCGGCATACCAACTTCAAGCGCTTCTGACGAGGTTGCCAATAGCTTTTGACCGTGAGCTTCAATAACATAACGACAGTGATCGCCCATAAATTGCTGCTCTAGTACTGAAATAGCACTGTCTTGTTCGTAACTAGCTTGGATATGCTGTGGTCTTAAAAGAAGCTCACACGCACTGCCAAATTCAATCTCCGTTTGTGGTTTAGCTTCAACCACACCCAAGCTGGTTTCAAACTCCAGCTCTGAAATACGCTGTGCATTGAGGTAACTGCCGCCGCCCAAAAAGTCTGCAACAAACTTACTCGAAGGGTGGAAGTAAAGCTCCGACGCCGAACCATACTGTTCAATCACACCATGGTTCATTACTGCCATCTTATCTGCAAACGCGAACGCCTCTTCACGACTGTGAGTCACAAAAATAGCTGTCACACCCTGCTTTTTAAAGATCTTACGAATCTGAGAGATCAACTCATGGCGAACCTGAGTATCGATGTTTGAGAAAGGTTCATCCAATAACAATAAATCTGGCTTGTATGCTAAAGAACGAGCAATCGCTACGCGCTGCTGTTGACCACCAGAAAGTTGATGTGGGTATCGGTCACCGAATTCATCTAAATGAACCAACTCCAGCATCTCTTGAACTTTGTCTTTCTTTTGCTGCTCAGAAAGGTCTTTCAAGCCAAAGCCGACATTCTGGTTTACCGTCAGGTGCGGAAACAGGGCGTAATCTTGGAAAATCATACCAATGTTACGCTGCTCTGGTGGCAACCAATTCTCGCCATCATCAATGGTTTGACAGTTCAAACTCATCACACCGCTACTCAATGGAAGTAAGCCCGCAATCGCCTTCAGTAAGGTCGTTTTACCGCAGCCACTCGCACCAAGAAGACAAACAATTTCACCATGCTCAACTTCTAACGAGAGCGCTTCCAAAATGGTTTGCGACTCATACTTACAAGTCAGATCTTTAATTGATAATGCACAACTCATTAGTTTTTCTGCTCCAAGGAACGGTTTACGATGATTAGAGGAATTAAACCCACCAACACCAATAATACAGCAGGCATCGCCGCCAATTCTAGGTGCTCATCTGAGGCATAGTTATAAACATAAGTCGCCAATGTTTCGAAGTTGAAAGGACGCAGCAGCAAGGCCGCATTCAACTCTTTCATTGATTCGATAAACACCAGTAAGCCAGCGATCAATGCGCCACGTTTAATCAAAGGTAAATGAACACGGCGTAACATCTGATTGGTATTGCAACCCATGGTTTTTGAGGCCATATCCAATGAAGGGGATACTTTACTCAAGCTGCTTTCAATACTGCCAATTGCCACTGCAGAGAAACGTACGACCATGGCAAAAATTAGCGCGAACATGGAGCCAGAGAAGATCAAACCAGGTCGCCCCCACTCCATCACTTTCGCAATGTCATTGACCAAGTGATCCATGAACAAAACAGGTACCATCACCCCAATCGCTAACACGGTGCCTGGAACGGCATAGCCCATCGAAGCGAGACGCATATAAGCCTGATTTTTCTTACTCGGACTAACGCGTTGATTAAAGTTAACAATCATCGCGATAATCACGCCAATAATCGCAGCAGCTACCGAAACGTAAAGGCTGTTGATGGCATATTCTCTGAATTCAGGGGTCCAGCTTTGAGCAAAATATTTGTAGGCGTAAATAATGAGCTGGCCAAGAGGGAATAAGAACGCAACGCAAACTAGTCCCCAGCACCAGAATAGTGCCAGCCATTTTTTCCAACCAGAGAGGTTGTAACGAAAATCTTCGCGGCTGCTGAACTGGTTCTGGAATAGCTTCTGCTTACGGCGACTGTATCGCTCTGAGCTCAATAATAGGATCACGATAACCAGCATGATTGCCGATATTTTCGCAGCTGCCGTTAAGCTTGAGTAGCCTAGCCAAGTATCATAAACCGCAGTCGTTAAAGTATTTACCGCAAAGTAACTCACGGTACCAAAGTCACCGATGGTCTCCATAGCAACAAGCGATAAACCGACCGCCATTGATGGACGAACAAGTGGTAAGGAGATACGACGGAAGCTTTCCCAAGGCGAGCATTTTAGCAAACGAGCAGATTGTAATAAGGAGACGTTTTGCTCCATAAATGCCGCGCGGCACAGCAAATAAACATAAGGATAGAGAACGAGAGACAGAACAATAATAGCGCCGGATAAGGTTCTAATATCTGGGAACCAATACTCACCGGGTCCCCACCCAGTAAGATCTCGCAGTAGAACCTGAACAGGGCCGGCAAAGTCGAACCAATCGGTAAAGATATAGCCAACAATATAGCCTGGCATTGCTAATGGCAGGACGAGTGCCCACTGCAAAACACGCTCTCCCGGAACACGGCACATTGCCATAACCCAAGCCGACGGAATACCAAAAACTAAAGACAGGAACATGGTTCCTATGACTAAAACCACCGTATTGTAGGCATAGGTAGGCATCACTGTGGACATCAGATGAGAAAATAGCTCATCTGTTTCTCCAACAGCCGTCGTAAAAATCGCTAAGATCGGTAAAACCAGTAATACAGCAATAATGCCGCTACTGGTGTTCCATAAATAATTCTTTTCTTTCATCGCCTAACTACAACGAGGCTTAATGAAACACAAATGCATTTGCAAATACATCTCATATCCTTTTAATGGTGGGGTTATTTATACCCATATACTCTAATGACTTCAAGGTGAGATGCTAATAACTCAAGGGATCAACGGGGTGCTTTGTATCAAAAAGTGATTTTCCAATAACAAACAACCCCAAGTAACCAAAATGGCGACTTGAGGTTGTCATTTTACTTAGGCCGGAGCCTACCGTAATAAATTATAGATCGAACTTAACTTCGTCTAATAGCTTGATTGCAGCCGCGTGGTGGTTTGCAATTTCATCTAGAGAAATAGTATCCGCTTTGAACTCGCCCCATGAAGCAACAAGCTCAGAAGGTTTAACGTCTGCTTTCACTGGGTATTCGTAGTTCACTTCTGCGTACATGCTTTGTGCTGTGTTACCAGACAGGAATTCCATCAGCTTAACGGCATTCTCTTCATTTGGAGAGTATTTAGCCATTGCCATACCAGAGATGTTTACGTGAGTACCTGTAGTCTCTTGGTTAGGGAAGTTAATGTAAACAGAGTCAGCCCAAGCTTTTTGCTCTTTATCATTAACCATCTTACCTAGGTAGTAGCTGTTACCAAGAGCAACATCACATAGACCTTCTTTAATCGCTTTAACTTGCGCGCGGTCGTTACCTTGAGGCTTACGTGCTAGGTTTGCTTTTACGCCTTCTAGCCATTCTTTCGTTTCAGCTTCACCTTTGTGAGCAATCATCGAAGATACTAGAGAAACATTGTATGGGTGCTTACCACTACGAGTACAGATTTTGCCTTTAAATTCAGGCTTAGTTAGATCTTCGTAAGTGAACTCTTCACCTAGACGACCAACACGGTCACGTGAAGAATAAACGCTACGTGTACGAGTTGTTAGAGCGAACCACTCGTTATCTGTATCTTGGTATTGAGCTGGGATGTTCTTTTCAAGTACATCGCTTTCTACAGATTGAACCAGACCTTGTTTAGTTAGCTCAGATAGACGGCTGATATCTACAGTTAAGACAACGTCAGCTGGGCTGTATTCACCCTCTTGAGCTAACTTCTCTGCTAAACCTTTTTTAGCAAACTTAACGTTTACTTTAATACCAGTCTCTTTTGTGAACTCTTTGAACATTGGCTCAACAAGGAAAGGTTGACGGTAAGAGTATACGTTTACTTCTTCCGCAGCCATTGCTGTCGGGGCAATTACACCACACGCTAGAGCTGAAAGTGTTAGCAGTTTCTTCATTGTAAAATCCTTTATATCGAAATGATAATGTCTATCAGTTGCGTTATTATATTCATCATTAACATAATTACAATGACGACCAACAAAAAATCCGTCTACTCAGACCATTCAAACTCTCACTTTTGTAACAAACCATTTCAACTTTGTGTCTTGTCGTTCCCCTTAAACAATGAGCCTAACTTCAACGTTCGTGTTTATATATTGTGCAACCGTAAATACAACAAAGCCCCGCAACAAGAGTTGCGGGGCTTTCTTTGTCCAACCTAACCCATTCAGATTAGGCGACGACTGTTGATTATTTTACTGATACAAACTCAGGGTAAGCGCCGACACCACAATCGTGCATGTCCATACCTTCAAGTTCTTCATCTTCCGTTACTCGGATACCGATTGTTGCTTTAAGCACCGCCCATACTGCTAGGCTAGCACCGAATACCCATGCAAAGATGACTGCTGCACCCATTAGCTGAGCACCAAACGTTGCATCAGCGTTGCTTAGTGGCACAGCCATTAGACCGAAGAAACCACATACACCGTGTACAGAGATAGCACCTACTGGATCATCAATCTTAGCTTTGTCTAGAGCGATGATGCTGAATACAACCAATGCACCAGATACCGAACCAATCGCTACAGCAAATAGAGGTGATGGTGATAGAGGGTCTGCAGTGATTGCTACTAGGCCAGCTAACGCGCCGTTAAGAATCATTGTTAGGTCTGCTTTACCCCAAGTTGTTTTACATACTAGTAGTGCTGCAATTGCGCCTGCTGCTGCTGCTGCGTTGGTGTTAAGGAAGATTTGACCTACTGCTGTTGCGTTCTCAAAATCCGAAACCATCAGTTGAGAACCGCCGTTGAAACCGAACCAACCGAACCAAAGGATAAATGTACCTAGCGTTGCAAGTGGCATGTTTGAACCAGGAATCGGGTAGATTTCACCGTTCTTACCGTATTTACCTTTACGAGCACCGAGTAGTAGAACACCAGCTAACGCTGCTGCTGCACCAGCCATGTGTACGATACCTGAACCTGCGAAGTCACTGAAACCCGCTTCTGATAGGAAACCACCGCCCCAAGTCCAATAACCTTCAACAGGGTAAATGAACGCTGTTAGTACTACAGAGAAGATTAGGAATGACCAAAGCTTCATACGCTCAGCAACCGCACCAGATACTACAGACATTGCTGTTGCAACGAATACTACCTGGAAGAAGAAGTCTGATTCTAGAGAGTGATCTGCGCCTTCACCTTGTGTACCAATTAGAGTACCAAATGATGGCAACCAACCGCCTTCACCGTTGTCGACATACATGATGTTGTAACCAACCACTAAGAAAGCTGTACAAGCAATTGCGTACAAACAGATGTTCTTAGTTAAAATTTCTGTGGTGTTCTTTGAACGAACTAGGCCAGCTTCTAACATCGCGAAGCCTGCTGCCATCCACATTACCAACGCACCTGAAATGAGGAAGAAAAAAGTGTCTAGTGCGTAACGTAGTTCCGTTACTGTTGTTGTAAGTTCCATATTAAAGTCTCCAGTCCTTGTAATTCTTTAAAGTGCTTCAGCATCCATTTCACCAGTACGAATTCGTACGGCTTGGCTTAGGTCATACACAAAAATTTTGCCGTCGCCGATTTTTCCGGTGTGTGCCGCTTGGCTAATCGCTTCAACAACTCGGTCAACATTCTCAGCTTGGGTAGCAATCTCTAGCTTCACCTTTGGTAGGAAATCCACTTGGTACTCTGCACCACGATACAATTCAGTGTGTCCCTTCTGACGACCAAAGCCTTTCACTTCAGAAACAGTCATACCTTCAATACCCACATCAGAGAGCGCTTCGCGTACATCGTCTAATTTGAATGGCTTAACAATGGCATTTATTAATTTCATATTCGTTCCTTAAATTCTTACTTAATCCGTTAATTCTCTTATTACAATCCAAGTAGCGTGCCAAAAAGTTAAGTGCTTGATTTTAAATAAGATGAAGATAATAAGGTCGTAATAACGAAAAAGGCCGCACCAACATGGTGCAGCCTTTTCACTATCTTAATGCGCGATGCTCTTATTGCTCCAGTTTTGGGCAACGGAGCCTTCAAAGCTCTGAATGACTAACAAATAGGTCTTAGGACTAGTAACCTAAAAAATCCATCCAGCGTTCGATGAGCAGTTCGAAATCGTCGATTCCACAGCTTGCTTGGCTTTCACAGTTATAGAAGTCGAACTCACTGCCCTCTTCCATCTCTTGCTCATGCGCTAACACGTTTTCTTGAATCGTTACTTCGTCTTCATTAATCGCAAGGCTAATCTCTTTGCCAAGCAACGTCACTTCATTGCTCAAGTCCTGTCGAGATTGCTCAATCAACGCCATCACATGATCTAATTTTTGCTTATCTTTACCGATCTCTTCTTGAAGCCAACGGCCAACAATCTCATGGCCCATGCTGCATTTCACATAGTATTCACCCATTAGAGTGTTTCTAGTAAATTCAAACTCCATAACTCAACCTATACTGCATTAATACTCAAGCGATACTATTTCTGAGTATACCATTGTCTTGTCAGAAACGAGCGTATTGACGAATTTATCGTTACGATCCAACCTACACAGTCAATGAAGAGGAGGGCTCTATGCAGTTGAACGAAATGATTGCCAAACAAATTGTCGAACGAACCATGAAGATCATCCCACACTCGATTAATGTGATGGATAATAAAGGTCGCATTATTGGATCCAGTGATCCTACTCGCTTATACCAAAAACATGAAGGAGCGGTACTTGCCATCACCGAATCACGAGTCGTTAATATTGACGAAGCCACTGCCGAACACCTAAAAGGGGTTAAGCCTGGAGTTAATTTACCGATTCTATTTCAGGATAATGTCATTGGGGCGATTGGGGTTTCTGGGACACTGCAGCAAGTTCATCATTTTGGTGAGCTGGTGAAGATGACCGCTGAGCTTATTGTTGAACAAGCTGTACTTATGTCTCAAGTAGAATGGAATAAGAGGCATCGTGAAGAATTGGTATTGCAATTAATCCGAGGTAGCACGCTTAATGACATGCAACTGCAATCCATCGCACAGCGTCTGGATCTCGACCTTGCACAACCGCGGATTGCCGCCATCGTCAAGGTGTTACCGATAGGAGACACTCCGCCTTCATTGGAAAACTTACAGCAATTAGTACATTTACTTGAATATCCCGAGCGCGATAATTTAGTCGGTATCTTGTCTGTTTCACAAAACGAAGTGGTGGTACTCAAGCCTATAACCCTGATAGGGAACAGCTGGTCCAAGGATGCAGAAGCCAAGCGCGTGAAATTGCTACTCAAAAGAATAAAGAAAGAAGCTAAGTTTCAAATCAAGATTGCGCTTGGGGATTACTTTACCGGACTTTCTGGTTTAGCACGCTCATATGATACCGCTGAGCTCACTATGCGCAGTGTCGGTAACCGCCCCGGAGACATGTTTTTCTATCAAGACTATCGACTGCCGGCCATTATGAGTAGCCTGTTACAAGATCCATGGATTCGTGAGCAACTGGAGCAGTCTTACCTACATCTTCAACAACAGGACAGTAAAGGGATACTGATCAAAACTTTGAAGACATATTTAAAGCAGAACTGTGATTCAGCTCTCACCTGTAACGAACTACATATCCATCGCAATACGCTACGCTATCGAACAGACAAGATAAACCAAATAACATCATTAAATATCAACAATATAGACGATCTATTTCAACTCTACATTGCAATAAATCTATTCCACTGGTCGAGCTAAAAAATGTGCAACTGCACAATTTAAAAGGACCGATTTGAGCACTTATTTGTAGAGAATGACAAAGACTTACCAACCCTATATCTTTATATTTGCCGAAAATGCCACATCGTTATCTGGGAAATAGAACATGATTGAAGTTTCAACTCTTGGCGCACTTTCAGCATTGATTGTTGCTATCGCGCTCATTCTTAAAAAAGTGCCACCCACCTACGGCATGATCATCGGTGCTTTGGTTGGCGGCGTGGTTGGCGGCGTTTCTCTCACCGAAACCGTTGAGTTAATGATAGGTGGTGCCCAAGGGATCGTCACTTCAGTGATGCGAATTCTCGCCGCTGGTGTGTTGGCCGGCGTACTAATTGAATCAGGGGCGGCTACCTCGATTGCAGAATCCATCATCAAAAAAGTAGGCGAAACTCGCGCCTTACTTGCTCTTGCCATTGCGACCATGATTTTAACCGCTGTTGGCGTTTTCGTTGATGTGGCCGTTATCACGGTTTCTCCTATTGCACTGGCTATTGCTCGCCGCGCAGACCTTTCTAAAACCGCGATCCTTTTAGCGATGGTGGGCGGCGGTAAAGCAGGTAATGTCATGTCGCCTAACCCAAATGCCATTGCGGCGGCTGATGCGTTCAATGTTCCGTTAACCTCTGTGATGGCTGCAGGCGTGATTCCGGGTCTATTTGGGCTGCTTTTCGCCTACTTCTTGGCAAAGCGCCTCGTCAATAAAGGTTCAAAAGTAGCGGAAAGTGAAGTGGTCAAAGCGGATCAAAGTTCACTGCCAAGCTTTTCTTCTTCAATCGTTGCACCGTTAGTGGCTATTGCCCTACTCGCGCTGCGACCACTCGCTGATATCAATGTTGATCCTCTAATTGCATTACCCTTGGGTGGATTGCTGGGTGCACTGGCTATGGGTCGCTTCAAACAAGCCAATAGCTTTGCGGTTTCAGGCTTGTCACGTATGGCACCGGTTGCTGTAATGCTACTGGGCACAGGAACCATTGCAGGCATCATTGCTAACTCAGGACTAAAAGCTGATCTGATTGAAGTGCTGACGATGTCTGGGCTGCCTTCTTACTTACTTGCTCCGTTTTCTGGCGCACTGATGGCACTATCAACCGCATCGACAACTGCCGGAACAGTAGTGGCATCGAATGTATTTGCCAGCACCATTCTTGAGCTAGGTGTTCCAGCTCTCGCAGGCGCAGCAATGATCCACTCTGGTGCGACAGTACTTGACCATATGCCACATGGTAGCTTCTTCCATGCCACGGGTGGTGCGGTACATATGAGTATTCATGAACGTCTAAAACTCATCCCTTATGAGTCAGCGGTCGGTCTTGTTATCGCCTTCGTCTCAGTAATGATCTTCGGTGTATTTGGTCTGTTTGTTTAAGTTTAAAGGTATCAAAATGAAAATTGTAATTGCTCCTGACTCATATAAAGAAAGCCTATCAGCAATGGGCGTTGCTCAAGCGATTGAAGATGGCTTTAAACAGCTAATACCAAACGCCGAATACGTAAAATTACCAATGGCTGATGGTGGTGAAGGCACAGTACAATCTCTGGTGGATGCGACCAATGGCTCTATCATCCAACATCCAGTGATTGGTCCATTAGGTGAAATTGTCGAAGGCTTCTACGGTATGTTCGGTGACGGTAAAACTGCCATTATTGAAATGGCGGCCGCTTCCGGCCTAGATTTAGTCTCTCCAGAACAACGTAATCCACTAAAAACCACTACCTATGGTACGGGTGAGTTGATCAAAGCCGTATTAGATAAAGGTGTTGAGCATATTATTATTGGCATTGGTGGTAGTGCGACCAATGATGGTGGCTTAGGAATGGCTCAAGCGCTAGGCATTCGTATGCTAGATGCAGAGGGTCACGAGCTGGTGTTTGGTGGTGGTGAACTGTCAAAACTGACAACCATTGATCTCACCAACCTCGACCCACGCCTACAAAACGTACGCTTAGAGGTCGCTTGTGATGTCGATAATCCATTATGCGGACCAAAAGGGGCATCACAGGTATTCGGTCCGCAAAAAGGCGCAACACCAGAAATGGTTGAGCTGTTAGATGCTAACCTTGCTCATTATGCCAGTATCATGAAAAACCAGTTAGGCGTCGATGTCATTGATCTCCCTGGTGCTGGCGCGGCAGGCGGTCTAGGCGCGGCACTTGTTGGCCTGTTAAATGCGGAGCTTCGCCCTGGTATTAACATCGTAATGGACGCCGTCAATTTAGATGAAATAGTCTCAGATGCTGATCTTGTGATTACAGGAGAGGGGCGCATTGATAGCCAAACCATTCATGGCAAAACACCGATTGGTGTCGCTCGCACAGCCAAAAAACATAAACTGCCTGTCATCGGTATTGCCGGCTGTCTAGCCAGTGATTGTGGTGTGGTTCATGAGCATGGTATCGACGCGGTATTTGCGGTAGTGAACCGTTCAGTAGACTTGCCGACAGCTTTGGCTGAAGCGGCTGAAAATATTGAACTTACTGCTCGCAATGTTGCAGCAATGTATACGATTAAGCACTAATCGAGCTCTCTGTAAGCTAAAAGCAATTTTCGCTGTATGCTAAAAGCAATTAAGGCCGCTATTCACAGCGGCCTTAATTATATTTACAACAAAATCAGACGTTACGCAGGCTCTTGGAAGATAACCGTGTCTGCTTTTTCCGTGTACTGACCCATTTTATGGAAGTTCAGGTAACGGTATGTATCAGCAGCCGTTGCATTAATCTTCTCAGCGTACTCTAAGTACTCTTCTTTCGTTGGGATGCGACCTAGAATCGCGCCAACAGCAGAAAGCTCAGCAGAAGCCAGATAAACGTTCGCGCCATTACCTAAGCGGTTCGGGAAGTTACGCGTTGACGTCGACATAACCGTCGAAGCATCAGCAACACGAGCTTGGTTACCCATACATAGTGAACAGCCAGGAGTTTCGATACGTACCCCAGCACGACCGAAGATGCCGTAGTAGCCTTCTTCTGTCAGTTGGTCTTTATCCATCTTCGTTGGCGGAGCCACCCATAGGCGAGTATTTAGCGAGCCGTTAAACTCTTCTAGCATCTTACCAGCGGCACGGAAGTGGCCGATGTTGGTCATACAAGAACCGATGAACACTTCTTGAATCTCTGTGCCTTGAACGTCAGATAGAAGACGAGCATCATCTGGATCGTTTGGTGCACATAGGATTGGTTGATCGATATCAGCAAGGTCAATCTCGATAACGTGCGCGTATTCCGCATCTGAATCAGCAGACAGCAACTCAGGGTTAGCTAGCCACTCTTCCATTGCTGTAATACGACGCTCAATCGTACGAACATCACCGTAACCTTCAGCGATCATCCACTTCAGCATCACGATGTTCGAGTTCAAGTACTCAGAGATAGACTCTTCAGAAAGCTTAACGGTACAACCTGCAGCAGAACGCTCAGCAGATGCATCAGAAAGCTCAAATGCTTGCTCAACAGATAAGTGCTCAACACCTTCAATTTCTAGTACACGACCAGAGAATTCGTTGATCTTACCTGCTTTCTCTACCGTTAGTAGGCCTTGCTTGATGCCGTAAAGAGGAATGGCATGTACTAGGTCACGTAGCGTGATACCCGGTTGCATTTCACCTTTAAAGCGAACCAAGATAGATTCAGGCATATCAAGAGGCATAACGCCTGTTGCTGCAGCAAATGCTACCAAGCCAGAACCCGCAGGGAATGAAATACCTAGAGGGAAACGAGTATGCGAGTCACCACCTGTACCTACAGTATCAGGAAGAAGCATACGGTTTAGCCATGAGTGGATAACGCCATCACCCGGACGAAGTGAAACACCCGCACGATTCATGATGAAATCAGGTAGCGTATGGTGAGTGTTTACATCAACAGGTTTCGGGTATGCCGATGTGTGACAGAAAGACTGCATTACAAGGTCTGCAGAGAAACCAAGACACGCCAGATCTTTAAGCTCATCACGAGTCATAGGACCGGTCGTATCTTGAGAACCCACTGTCGTCATTTTAGGTTCACAGTACTGACCAGCACGAACACCTTCAACGCCACATGCTTTACCAACCATCTTCTGAGCTAGCGTGTAGCCTTTATCAGATGCAGATGGATCGATTGGTTTAGCAAACAGATCCGTTTCAGCTAGACCTAGAGCGTCACGAGCACGACCCGTTAGACCACGACCGATGATCAGTGGAATACGGCCACCAGCACGCACTTCATCAAGAAGTACTTTGCTTAGCTCAAAGTTTGAAATCACAGAACCGTTCTTGTGAACAACACCTTCGTACGGGTAGATATCAATGATATCGCCCATGTTCATGTCTTGTACGTTCAGTTCAATGGGTAGTGCGCCTGAATCTTCCATTGTGTTGTAGAAGATTGGTGCAATTTTACCACCAAGACAAACACCGCCAGTACGCTTGTTTGGTACGAATGGGATATCTTCACCCATGAACCAAAGTACTGAGTTTGTTGCCGATTTACGTGAAGAACCTGTACCAACAACATCACCAACGTAAGCCAGTGGAATGCCATCTTTTTGCATTTCTTCAATTTGTTTGATTGGACCAACGCTACCCTGTTCATCAGGAGTAATGCCATCACGTTCCATCTTCAGCATCGCTTTCGCGTGTACTGGGATGTCAGGACGTGACCATGCATCAGGCGCTGGAGATAGGTCATCGGTGTTCGTTTCACCAGTGACTTTAAATACTTTTACTGTGATTTTTTCTGCTACTTTATCTTTCGCTGTAAACCATTCAGCATCAGCCCAAGATTGAAGTACTTGTTGTGCAGCAGCATTGCCAGCTTTCGCTTTCTCTTCTACGTCATAGAACGCATCGAACATCAGTAGAGTATGAGATAGCGCTTTAACAGCGATTGGAGCAAGCTCAGCATCGTCTAGTAGAGATACTAGAGATTCGATGTTGTAACCGCCTTGCATGGTACCAAGCAGTTCTGCAGCTTTTGCTTTGCTTACTAGTGGCGAAGCTACTTCACCTTTAGTGATAGCCGTAAGGAAGCCAGCTTTTACGTAAGCAGCTTCATCTACACCCGGTGGAATGCGATTTTCTAGTAGGTCAAGAATGATTTCTTCTTCACCTTGAGGTGGATTCTTCAGAAGTTCAACTAGGCCAGCTACCTGCTCAGCATCTAGTGGTTTTGGAACAACTCCTTCGGCAGCACGTTCTTCGACGTGTTTACGGTAGGCTTCAAGCACGACTTTTTTCCTCTCATTGCGGTTCACTTCTTCCCTTCATAATTGTTAGTAAAATAAAGAAGTGAACATCCTTGGAAACTTGGCTCTCCATTGCCATTTTTGTCATTCAATTTGTATTGATGAGCGGCGTCATAGAGGCCAAACTGTGGGCGGTAGAATAGCAAATTTAACGTTAAATTAAAATCTTATCATTTTGACCAACATAGCAAGTTAAGACGAAAGTCCCACTATTTTTGCCTAATTACGCACTTAAATGGCGACTCTGCGCATGATTATTTGTAGGACGTACCTACAATCAGATACACCGAATCGAAATTATCTTCGGTTCGGCCATAAGCTAAAATGATCGGCCCGATTGGAGAATCAACACCCGCGAAAACAGAACCCGCGGTGTACATTGGCGCTTCATCAATACTCAAATCATTGTTCGACCAAACACCACCATGCTCAATGGATGCGCCCACGTAGAATGGTGATTTAAAAAGGCCGAAGTCATTTTCAAACCACTTATAACGATAAATAAGGCTGGTGTAAGCCAAGTTCTGACCAATCATACTATTCCTTGGAATACCTGACAGGTTTAAGAAGCCACCAAGCTCTTTGGGATCAATAGGGAAAATCGAATTTTTGCTCTCTACAATACCGTAATCCAGCTTTGCGACTAAAGTATGCTTCTCAATACTCTTTGCTGCCATGAAATTGGCCGAAAACTCATAAACCGTATCACTCTCAGACGTTAAATCCGATTCACCAAGAGAGCTGTCATTATCAAAATCATCATGAGAAACGAGGTACTCTAAATCGACAAAGTAACCCTTGGTCGGTAAGCTGAAATTATCCAAAGTATCCAGTCGGTAACCCATGAAGCCACCAATACGCTTGTAGCCACCACTGCCCAATGAAGGTAACGAAGAAACCTCAACATCCCCATCTGTATAACGAACACCAAATGTCAGCTCCTGCCACAAGGTTGGTTGATAGCCTAATGCCAATTCACCGACATATTCACTATACGTCATAGGGAGATAATCTTTCGTTACGTCCAGTGTCGGTTCTTCAATATCATCAATATCTGCGGGTAGGTTTCTGTTCTCTTTGCTGTAAACAACCGATGCCGAAGTAAACAGCTTTTGACTCGAAAAGAATGGCGAGTAAAGTTCCGCTTCAATTCGCTTGTCCGTTCCCATCTCGATATTGGTTCTTAGCTCTGCACCATGCTTATTAATATCAGTAAAGTTGGCTGAGACACCGAGCGAGTATTGGCTTGTAGTAGAGAAATCATCTTCAAGAAAGAATCGAAAGTTGAGGTAGTTTGGCCCCCAAGATTTTTCGTTCACATCGACCAGCAGTTGCTCCTCGCCATCTACCGTGTCAAATTCATAAGTCACCAACTCGAATCTATCTAGCGCATAGAGGTCTTGTACTTTAGATTCAATTTCACTGGTCTTCAGAATCTCACCTGAATCAAGGTTTAAACGGTTTTCGATCAGCTTATCGGAATAGTGGGTATTGTTATTGATAACAACTCGGTCAACGACGGTCTTATCGCCGTGTTTTAGCTGTCTGCGCGCTTTTTGTTTGTCCTCGATATAATGCTGATAATCGGCATTTGAGAGCGATAGCTTAGAAAGTTCATCAGTATGCTGCTTAGCAGCTTCATAGCCCGCGAGGAAAGCCGATGGCATTTTATCAAATTCTGTCGTCTCCATTTCCCCAACATCTGGGCGCAGGAAGACATCATCGTCTGTTAAAGTTTCAGCTTGCTCTTGGGTGCTGCGTTGAACAAGATAATTAGAGAGTTGGTCAGCTGCGGCTAGAAAATTCGTGAAATCATCTTTGCCTTTGTAGTTGGTACTGATATCCACCGCAATGACGATGTCTGCACCCATCGCTCTGGCTACGTCGACGGGCATGTTATTGGTGACACCACCATCAACCAGCATTCGACCATCGAGGTCATAAGGGGGAAGCGCGCCGGGAACTGACATACTCGCCATCATGGCATCAACAAGGTGGCCATGATCGATGACCACCTCTTCAAGTTCGATAATGTCAGTTGCGACTGAACGGTAAGGGATAGCAAGGTGGTCAAAAGAATCCAGCGGGGATAAGTTACCCGTAGTTTCACGCAAAATACGCAACATATTCTGACCTTGAACCACGCCTTTTCTTGCTTTGATTTCTCCCCAGCCCAAACCTAGATCGGTGTTCAGCTGATAGCGGTCTTCATACTCTTTGTCACGCACTCGGCGATCACTACGGTTAACGCGATCACGATAACCGCGATTCCAATCAACCGTATAAATAAAGCTCTCGATCTCGTCTGCGCTCATCCCTGTCGCATAAAGACCACCAACGTATGAGCCCATACTGGTACCGGTAATGTAATCAACCGGGATTTGCATCTCTTCTAGAGCTTTAAGCACACCAATGTGAGCTGCACCTTTTGCCCCGCCACCAGCAAGAACGACAGCAACGGTTGGTCTTTTATGAGCTTGTTCAGCCTGCTGAGATTGATCAACCTGTGTCGCGGTGGATGCAAACAGCTGAAAACTGATCACAGTACCGACAATGCCTAAGCCACTCACTAACCAACGAGAAATCATTATGTTAACTGTCCTTGTCATTCTTTCTTGTTACGACTTTACCACTGAAAAAGCTTCTTTAGCCACTGTTTTGGTTGACTTTCACAGCCCTTTTTAATGTTTCCACCCTCATCCCAAACTGGCAGTTTGACTGCGCCATCACAATCAAACTCTAAAGCCCCTTGAGAAGTTCGAGTAAAGTTAGCGGTGACAATTCCTGTCGGCCAAGGCAGCAATAACTGCTCGGGTGTTCTCTGTTTCAGATAATCGGCATAAACACGTAACGCACCACTCGAACCAGTAAGCTTAGTCGGCTTATTATCATCACGTCCTAGCCAGATGGTCGTCACTTCACGGCCATCTACGCCCACGAACCAACTGTCTCGGCTGTCATTACTAGTGCCAGTTTTACCAGCTAACCCTGCCCATGCAAACTGACCTTGTAGGAAACGGCCCGTGCCTTCCGACACGCCACGTTTCATTGCATAGGTTGTAAGCCAAGCGGCTTGCTGGTCAACGCTTTGTGATACACGAGGGATCGACTGATACAGAACCTCGCCATCGTTATCAACAACTGAGCGAAGCGCAGACAAAGGTGCTATACGCCCAGAATTGGTAATGGTTTGATACATCTGCGCAACTTGGAACGGAGTCAGTGAGAACGAACCCAAAAACATCGACGGCACTGGGCGAATCTCATTTTTATCGACCCCCAGTTTTCCAATCGTATCCGAGACACTATCAATGCCTAATTGCATGCCTAAACGAACAGTAGGTACGTTGTAAGACTTAGAAAGCGCCACATACAAAGGCACATCGCCACGGAACTTACGATCGAAGTTTCTCGGGCTCCACACGCTACCTTTACTGCCTTTCAAGCTCAGTGGCGTGTCTTTCAATGTTGTCGCCAACGTGTACTTCTGAGGCTGCTCTAGTGCGGTTAAGTAAATTGCAGGCTTGACCAAAGAACCAATTGGGCGACTCGCGTTCAAGGCACGGTTAAAGCCATCGTAGCCAGTACGCTTACCACCGACCATCGCCCGGATTTCACCGGTATTTCTATCCACGGCAATAGCTGCTGCTTCCAGCTTATTACCTGCGGTTTTCGATAAATCAGGCACCTTACGAGCAATCGACTTCTCTAACTTGTCTTGAGATACCGGATCCAGAGAGGTAAAGACTCGAATCCCTTTTTTCGCCTCAAATCGATCGCCGACATACTTCTTAAGCTCAATGTTTACTTGTTGGAAATAAGCGGGCTGACGGCTAGCAATGCGTGGGTTGTCTTGAATATCCAAATCACGACTCGCCGCCTCTTCGTATTGTCGCGGAGTTAAGATGTCTTGTTGCATCAATAAGCGAAGAACCAGATCGCGTCGAGTCTTAGCACGCTCAGGATAGCGAACCGGATTGTAATACGACGGTCCTTTCACCATACCCACCAGCAGTGCTAGCTGATCGATGCGCAGCTCTTGAATAGGTTGACCAAAATACAAACGAGACGCTAAACCGAAGCCATGAATCGCTTGCCCACCATTCTGTCCAAGATAAACCTCATTTAAGTAAGCCTCTAGGATACGGTCTTTGCTGTAACGATGGTCTAAGATAAGTGCAATGTAGGCTTCACGAACCTTACGCCACAATGTACGTTCACTGGACAGGAACAGGTTTTTTGCCAACTGTTGTGTCAGCGTACTACCACCTTGTACCGTTCGCCCAGCTTTGACGTTAACGACCATTGCACGAGCGATGGCCAGTGGCGACACACCATCGTGTTGATAGAAGTTTCGGTCTTCGGTTGCCAGTAAGGCATCAACCATCACTTCTGGGAACTGATTGCGTTTTAAGAACAGGCGCTGCTCATCGTTACTTTTCTCAAGCATGCCAAGCATTTTCGGTTCAACACGCAGGTAGCCCATGTCGCCTTTCTTCTCCAGCGACTGAATGCGAGTTAATTCGTTACCATTGAAGTGCAGCATCACATGACGATCCGCTTCCGGTCCATCAACAAACTCGAACGGACGACGAATCATTTCAATCTTGGTCGAAGAAGAAGAGTATTCGCCTGGGTGACGAGGCGCGTTCACCTTACGGTAATTAAGTACATCGAGCTCATTCTTAACCTGAACCAAACTCACCGGAGTTCCCGGAGACAGGTCTAGCACTCGCGCATAAACCACGGTTGGCAAATCAAACAGCTGACCTTCAAAGCGCTGTTTGACCACAGAATCAAGATAAATACCGACGAACAACAGCAATGCCGCAAGCGCTAAGCCCGCTTTCCAAGAAATGCCCCATAGGATCTTCAACCAACCTCTTTTGCCAGATTTCTTAGCCTTAGGTTTGGTCTTTTTCGCAGCCGCTCTTGGTTTTCTTGGCTTGGCTTTGGTCGCTGGTGACTTCTTTGCTGGCGCTTTTTTAGGTGGTGCCTTTTTTGGCGTTAACATTTTGGTCATCATCGATTCAACTGTCGTTTGGTTTTAGTGGTTGCTACATGGTTAGCAGGGTCATCCGGCCAAGGATGTTTTGGGTAACGGCCTTTCATCTCTTTTTGTACTTCTTTGTACGCACCAGCCCAAAAGCCGGCTAAATCTTGAGTAATTTGCAGTGGTCGCTGTGCTGGAGAAAGTAGCTCAAGCACTACTTTTTTACGCCCTTGCGCGATCAATGGCGAGTCTTGTTCGCCAAAGACTTCCTGCATTCGCACTGAGATCACTGGTTCAGATTGATATTGATAACGAATGGCCTTCTTGCTGCCTGTTGGCATCAGATAGTGTGTTGGCAGCCATTGGTCGATTTCTTGATTCAAAGGCCAGCCAAGATAAGCCGACAATGCTTGCTCAATCGAAACACTAGCCAGCCCTTTTGCCGACTTAATGCCATTCAGATAGGGAGATAGCCACTCATCAAGGTGTTCAATCAAACTCGCATCGTCCATCGCTGGCCAATCATGCTCAGGCATCCAAAGTGCTGCACAGCGCACACGCTCAACCAACTGCTTAGCCGAAGCTGTCCAATTTAAGCGATCCAGCCCGCATCGAGCGACATAATTGAGCAGCGCTTGGCTCGCCTGATTCGCATCGGGATCAGGTAAAGCTTTGGTGCTGATAATCAACTTGCCCAGAGATACACGCTGCTCAGCAACTAAACGGCCACGTTTCTCATCCCAATCGGCGTAATCGGAACGCACAAACAGTTTTGGAAATTCAGCTTCTAACTGTGCGATATCAACCGCGGTGGCTAAGAAAATCTGACTGGCTCGCCCTGTGCTGCGCATCAAATCAATCACTACGATATAGTTATTGTTCGCCAGTGGATCATCATCACGAACCTCAGCACCGTGGCCATTCGCCAAAAGGAAAGCACTGCTGGTCGCGCTTCTCACTTGTGCAATCCGGTCTGGGAAGGCAAAACAAAGCACTAATGGTAGCAATGATTCGTCAGCTTGTGACAAATCTAAGTGATGATTGAGTTTGCTCGCGAGACTTTTCGCTCGCTGCATCACAACGCTATTTTTGGAATGTTTTCTTTGCTTAAGTCGATGCAAAGAGTGTTGAATATCTGTCACATTGCGCTCCGGCTCTTCCAGCAAAGCAGCAGCAACAATCGCGACATTCAACAGAGCAGGACTACCTTGCTGCGCTTTAACCAACATGCTGGCAATACGAGGCTCTAGACCTAAACGTTGGACCTGTTTTCCTAATGCCGTAAATTGACCATTATCGTCTAACAATTCAAGAGTCTGTAAGAGTTGCTTGGCTTGCCCGATAGAAGCTTTTGGTGGAACGTCTAACCATTGCAGTTCATCAGCACTCGCAGCGCCCCATTGCGTCAATTCAGACACCAGCGAAGACAAATCAGAATGAAGAATTTCAGGTTCTGGTATAGCTGGTTGCTGCATCAGCTGCGTTTCGCTGTACAAACGAACGCACAAGCCCTCTTCAATTCGTCCCGCACGACCTGCTCGTTGTTCAGCAGAAGATTGCGAGATCTTAACTTGCTCAAGCTTAGTAATACCGGTTTTCAGATCGAACTTCGCCACACGTTCAAGCCCGGAATCAACCACCAATCGAATGCCTTCAATCGTCAAAGAAGTCTCAGCAATATTGGTCGCTAACACCACCTTTCGACGCCCTTTCTCTGATGGCGCGATCGCTTTCTGCTGTTGAGAAAAGCTGAGTTGCCCATACAGAGGACACACATCGATATCATTGGCGAATTGTTCTAGTTGAGATTCCACCTGTTTAATCGCAGAAACGCCCGGTAAAAAGGCCAGAAGTGAGCCTAACTCTTTCTCCATCAGCGAACGAATCACGTTAGCCATTTTAGGGGCTAGATATTCATTTGCACTAAGAGGCTGATAACGGAAATCGACCGGAAAGGTGCGACCTTGTGATTCAACGTATTTGGCATCCGGTAGCAAAGTTTGTAGCGCTTGTTGATCTAAGGTTGCCGACATCACAACCACTTTTAGATCGTCACGCAGCGCGTCTTGGATCTCTAAGCTAAAAGCCAATGCGGTATCTGCGTGAATGCTGCGCTCATGAAATTCATCAAAGATCACCATATCAACCCCTGTCAATTCAGGGTCGGTTTGGATCATTCTTGTCATGATCCCTTCAGTAACAATCTCTAAGCGAGTCGTACTGCTGCTTTTAGATTCACCACGAACTCTAAAGCCAATGCTCTCTCCCACCTTTTCTCCCAATTGGCTCGCTAAGTAAGTGGCAATATTCCTTGCCGCTAAACGCCTCGGTTCAAGCATGATGATTTTGCCTTGAACGGCGTTGGTCTTAACTAACTGTAAAGGGAAGAATGTTGACTTACCCGCACCGGGAGCGGCCTTTAGAATAAGTTGAGTGTGTGTTTCTACGCCAGCGAGCAGATCTGGCATCACAGCTTCTATGGGCAGTTGTGGCAATGGGAGAACCTTGTGGTGTAATGTTGGCAACATTGTACATAAAAACCTACCTGTCTAAATAAGTAATATGCACTTCAATCCGCCATTAGAGCCTGCGACTCTTATTAAACGCTATAAACGTTTCCTCACTGACATCCAACTTCCTGACGGTAGCGAGCGTACTATTCACTGCGCTAACACTGGAGCGATGACAGGATGTGCGACTCCTGGCAATACGGTGTGGTACTCAACCTCCGATAATGCAAAGAGAAAGTACCCAAACAGCTGGGAGATCTCAGAAACAGACAAAGGTCATCGTATTTGTGTAAATACTGCGCGGGCAAACCAGCTAGCAGTGGAAGCAATTGAAAATGGGACTATAGTTGAACTCTTAGGTTATAACGCGTTACGAACCGAAGTGAAATATGGCAGTGAGAATAGTCGCATTGATATTCTGCTTGAAGATAACGAAAAGCCGCCTTGCTATATCGAAGTGAAAAGCGTCACTTTGCTCGACGAGCTAGAAACGTCAACTAAAGGGCAAGGTTTTTTCCCTGATGCGGTCACAACCAGAGGCCAAAAACATCTGCGTGAACTCACAGAAATGGTCGAATCTGGAAATAGAGCCGTACTTTTATTCACTGTTTTACATTCAGGTATTGAAAAAGTGTCTGCGGCACACCATATAGACGCCAAATATTCGTTATTACTAAAACAAGCACAAGACGCTGGAGTTGAAGTGCTTTGCTATAAAGCAGAGCTCAGCAGTACTCAAATACAACTAAAACAAGCTGTTGAATTTATCAATAGCTAGGCAAAGATGCTGAACTAATCACATTGATTGCAAGTTTGAATAAGAGTATTTGCCACCATTCGTTCTTTCTGCTATAGATACCCGCCTTAAAATTAGCTGCTTTGCAGTTGACTAGGTGTAAATAGGAGATGCTGTATGCCAGAATCTAAGAAAAAAGCGCTAGGCATCCTAGCCATCGCAGGTGTTGAACCGTACCAAGAGAAGCCAGGTGAAGAGTACATGTCACCTGAGCAAACGGAACATTTTACAAAAATTTTAGCAGCTTGGCGCAACCAGCTCAGGGAAGAAGTTGATCGTACTGTGCACCACATGCAGGACGAAGCAGCGAATTTCCCAGACCCAGTTGACCGTGCTTCTCAAGAAGAAGAATTCAGCTTAGAGTTACGTAACCGTGACCGCGAGCGTCGTCTTATCAAAAAAATTGAGAAGACATTAGACAAGATCGAAGAAGACGATTTCGGCTTCTGTGATTCTTGCGGTATCGAGATTGGCATTCGTCGCCTTGAAGCTCGTCCAACTGCTGATCTTTGTATTGACTGTAAAACACTTGCAGAGATCAAAGAAAAACAGATGCAAGGTTAATTCTTGCAGATGTAAAGAAAGGGAGCCTTGGCTCCCTTTTTTGTTTGTTATCCAAGCGAAGTATTTCACACGCTTGATAGTAAATAGCAGCTTTAAGCCTTAGTTCTATACATCAAACCTTGTTCTATAGATTGAAGCTTAGTTCTAGGCATTAAAGCTCTTGTCAAACGTCTTAAGAATCGGCTACTGCGGTACCATTTAGATTAGGTTGTTCACTCATGAATTATATCGGGCGCTTTGCACCATCACCGTCAGGTCCTCTTCATTTTGGCTCACTTGTTGCTGCTCTTGGTAGCTACTTTCAAGCGAAATCTAACCAAGGAAAATGGTTAGTTCGTATGGAAGACCTCGACCCGCCAAGAGAAATGGCCGGCGCTGCAGACCTCATTCTTAAGACGCTTGAGGCTTACCATCTATTTTGGGATGGTGAAGTCGTCTATCAAAGCCAACGTCATGACTTGTATCAAGCTCAAATCGATCAATGGGTTGCTGACAATCAAGCCTACTACTGCCAATGCACCCGCAAGCAGATAAAGGCTTTGGGCGGCTTTTACAATGGTCACTGTCGAGATGTAGGCCTAATCGATTCAGGTGAACAGGCGGTGCGCTTGTGCATGGACTTTCCAGTAGAATCCTTTGATGATGTTCGCCACGGCACCATTCAAATCCCTAAAGCACTAGCTGTAGAAGATTTTATTATTAAACGCAGAGATGGATTGTTTGCCTATAACTTGGCCGTTGTCCTTGATGACATCGAACAAGGAGTAACAGAAGTCGTAAGAGGCGCAGATCTGATAGAACCCACCGGTCGACAAATCAGTTTGTATAAGACGCTCAAGCAAAAAACAGTGAGCTACTTGCACTTACCATTGGCAACCGATGGCTTGGGGAATAAACTGTCAAAACAGAACCATGCCACCGCGATAGATCTCGACAACCCAAAACCAACGTTACTCAACGCGATGCGATTCTTAGGTTTTGATATCCCGACGGCTCTTTGTGAGGCTTCAATGGATGAGATTTTATTGTGGGGCTGCCAGCAATGGAACGTCAGTCAGTTACCTGATAGTTTACAAAAAGAGCACTGTAATTAGCTCGAAACTCACGGCAAATAGCAAAAACGACACATAAAAATGCCATAACCAACCAATGTGGTTAAGCAGACGATGTTCTCAAATGGCTCGCGCTAAGCTATTATTAGCCGCAATTAAACTCTGCACTACCACTTTGGACTAAGAGAAAAACAAAGTTGGCGATACCTACTTTGTTCTAAACTAATGAATACAAACGACAATACCCCAAGCGAACAACGCGGATTCCACGAATTAGCTCTGAATATTTATACTCGTCAAGAGCACAATATTTCACGCAAGCAGATCAGCGACAACGCACTAAAAGTGCTATATCGCCTGAATGGTGCGGGTTTTGACGCATTTCTAGTCGGTGGTGGTGTGCGCGATATCTTATTAGGCTCTCAGCCAAAAGATTTTGATATTGCGACCAACGCAACGCCAGAGCAGATCAAACACCTCTTCAGAAACTGTCGCCTTATCGGTCGCCGTTTCCGCTTGGCACATATCATGTTTGGTCGTGACATCATTGAAGTGGCAACTTTCCGTGGTCACCACCAAGAACCATCAAAAAACGTTTCTGCACAATCGAAAGAAGGCATGCTGCTGCGCGATAACGTGTACGGCAGTGTTGATGAAGATGCAGAGCGTCGTGATTTCACAATCAACGCGATGTACTACAACATTGCAGACTACAGCATCCACGATTACGCGGGTGGTGTAGAAGATTTAGAAGATAAACTGATCCGCCTGATTGGCGATCCAGAAACGCGTTACCGCGAAGACCCAGTACGTATGCTACGTGCAATGCGCTTCGCCGCTAAACTGGATTTCGACATCGAAGAAGACACGGCTGACCCGATTGAAGAGTTAGCTCACCTTCTAAGAGATATCCCAGCAGCGCGCCTTTACGAAGAGTCTCTGAAATTACTGCAATCAGGTCACGGTTTAGAAACCTACCACTTGATGCGCGAGTACAATCTATTCCAACAGATGTTCCCAGCGGTAGCGGAGCACTTCACTGAAGATTACGACTCACACACAGAGCAGATGCTTGATTTGGTTCTCGATTCAACCGACCTTCGCATCGAAGATGGTAAGCGAGTAAACCCAGCATTCATGTTCGCAGCGATGCTTTGGTACCCAATGAACAAGCTGGCAGACAAACTTGTCGCTGAACAGGGTATGGCACACTACGATGCGATCATGGAAGCGAGTAACATCATTCTAGATCAGCAAGTAAAGTCTATTGCGATTCCTCGTCGTCACACAGCAACCATTCGCGAAGTTTGGCAACTGCAACTTCGACTGCCTCGTCGCAACGGTAAACGCGCTGTTCGTCTAATGGAATTAAACAAATTCCGTGCAGGCTACGATTTCCTAGAAATGCGTGGTGAGATTGAAGGTGGCGAAACCAAAGAGTTAGCAAAATGGTGGGAGCGTTATCAGACTGCAGGTCGTAACATGCGTCAAGCAATGGCTAACGACGTTGCAGCACCATCAAAGTCAGGCCATCGTCGCCGTAAGACTTACCGAAACAAAAAGAGTAAGCAATCAGAATGATAACTGCTTACATTGCGGTCGGCAGCAACCTTGCCGACCCAGTTAGCCAAGCAAATTTGGCTATCGAAACGCTAAAAAGCCTACCGCGATCAACGTTTATTGCGACCTCTCAGCTATATAGTAGCACTCCAATGGGACCGCAAAATCAACCAGACTACATCAACGCGGTAGTCGCTATCCAAACCGAATTAACGCCAATTGAACTGCTTGATTGCACTCAAAAGATCGAACTAGAGCAAGGGCGCGTCCGTAAAGACGAACGTTGGGGACCAAGAACCTTGGATCTCGACATTGTGCTATACGGCAATGAGGTGATCGATTCAGAGCGCTTAATCGTTCCTCATTATGGAATGAAAGAACGAGAGTTTGTACTCTACCCGCTTGCTGAAATCGCACCAAGTTTACAACTCCCTGATGGGACTGAGCTGACAGAACTACTGAAAATAGTAGATAAGAACGGGCTCAATGTTTGGCAACAATAGCCAAGCGCATTAAGGAAAACCAATGAAAAAAGTAACCATTAACGACCTGATCAAATGCAAACGTGAAGGCCGTAAATTCGCGACTTCGACAGCTTATGATGCGAGCTTTGCTCAATTATTCGAAAGCCAAGAAATGCCAGTTCTGCTTGTCGGTGATTCACTGGGTATGGTTTTACAAGGCCATAACGATACATTACCAGTAACTGTTGAAGACATTGCTTACCATACTCGCTCAGTGCGTGCTGGTAGCCCGAACTGTCTTCTTATGGCTGACATGCCTTTCATGAGCTACGCAACGCCAGAACAAGCTTGTGAGAGCGCAGCGACTTTGATGCGTGCTGGTGCGAACATGGTAAAAATCGAAGGCGGAAGCTGGTTGGTTGATACTGTGAAAATGCTAACAGAACGCGCAGTACCAGTATGTGCGCACTTAGGCTTAACGCCTCAATCTGTGAACATCTTTGGTGGTTACAAGATTCAAGGTCGTGACGACGAGCAAGCCGACAAAATGGTTGCTGACGCGTTAGCACTGCAAAACGCAGGCGCTCAAATCGTTCTACTTGAATGTGTGCCAGCTTCATTGGCAAAACGAATTACAGAAGCTTGTGACGTACCGGTTATCGGTATCGGCGCAGGTAATGTTACCGATGGTCAGATCTTGGTTATGCATGACATGTTCGGTATTTCTGCGAACTACATGCCGAAGTTCTCTAAGAACTTCCTAGCAGAAACAGGTGATATGCGTAAGGCAGTAGCTCTATACAAAGAAGAAGTAGAGAGCGCGCGCTTCCCTGATGAAGCTCATACAATCGCTTAGGAGTAAGTATGCAAACTTTTGCTGAAATAGCGGCTCTTCGTGAGCAGATTAAACAGTTTAAGCGTGATGGACGTACGGTTGCTTTTGTACCGACAATGGGAAACCTGCATGAAGGCCACCTGACTCTGGTAAAGAAAGCTCGTGAACTGGCCGACATCGTTGTGGTAAGCATCTTTGTAAACCCAATGCAGTTTGACCGTGCAGACGACCTAAACAACTACCCTCGAACGTTAGAAGCAGATTTAAGCAAACTAACAGGTGAAGGGGTTGAGCTAGTATTTACACCAACGCCAGAGGTGATGTACCCAGATGGATTAGACAAGCAGACGTTTGTTGAGGTCCCTGGCATATCTCACATGCTTGAAGGTGCCTCTCGTCCAGGTCACTTCCGTGGTGTATCAACCATTGTCACTAAACTGTTTAATATCGTTCAGCCAGACTTTGCATGCTTCGGCGAGAAAGACTTTCAGCAACTTGCTGTTATTCGCCAGATGACCACTGATTTAGCATTAGACATTGAAGTTGTCGGCGTTGCGACCGTTCGTGAAATGGATGGTTTGGCAATGAGCTCTCGCAATAGCAACCTAACGATTGACGAGCGCCAACGAGCGCCCGTTTTAGCGCGTACTATGCGCTGGATCAGCAGCGCTATTCGTGGTGGTCGCGATGATTACGCATCAGTGATTGAAGATGCTACTGACCAGCTACGCGCTGCAGATCTTCAACCTGACGAAATCTTCATTTGTGATGCTAAAACTCTGCAAGCGATCACTTCAGAATCAACTCAAGCAGTGATTCTAATGTCGGCTTTCCTAGGTAAGACGCGTCTTATCGATAACCAAGTTCTCGATTTGGTAACGGAAACCAAAGAAGAAGTGAAAGAAGAAACGACTGAATAGTCGGCTTCTGCTCTTAACGCAAAACAAAAAAAGGTCGATGTTATATCGACCTTTTTCTTTACCTGTTACTTAGATGAACCAAAGGTTAGCTACGTAAGCCAATACCCTTTGTCACTAGGTAGTGTGCAATGCCATACAACAGCACGATAAACACACCTAGTACGCCAAACGACGTCACGATCCCCACATCAGACACACCCAAGAAGCCATATCTGAACGCGTTAACCATGTACACGATAGGGTTCAACTTCGATACACCTTGCCAGAATTCAGGCAATAGACTGATCGAGTAGAACACACCACCAAGGTACGTCAGCGGCGTTAAGATAAAGGTTGGGATAATAGAGATATCATCAAACGTGCGTGCGAATACCGCGTTAATCAAGCCACCCAAAGCGAATACTACCGACGTTAAAAATACCGTCGCAATGATCACGCCCCAATGGTCAACTTGTAAGTCGACAAAGAACAACGACACGAAGGTTACTATGGTACCCACTAACAAGCCACGAACCACACCACCCATTACGAAGCCGGCGATAATCACGTAGTTAGGAACAGGCGCTACAAGCAGCTCTTCAATGTTCTTCTGGAACTTGGCACTAAAGAACGATGAAGCAACGTTGGAATATGAGTTGGTGATCACCGACATCATGATCAGACCGGGAACAATGTATTCCATGTAGCTAAAGCCGTTCATTTCACCAATACGCGCACCAATCAGGTTACCGAAGATGATGAAGTAAAGCGTCATGGTAATCGCTGGCGGCACCAGAGTCTGCACCCAGATACGAGTAAAGCGATTGATCTCTTTGGTCAACAAACTGCAGAAAGCGGTCCAATATAGGCTGTACATATTATTTACTCCCCTCACGGACGATACTCACAAATAGCTCTTCTAGACGGTTTGCTTTGTTACGCATAGAGAGGACTTTAACCTGTTGCTCGCTCAATTGAGCAAAGATGGTATTCAAACCTAGGTTCTTGTCGATTTCGATTTCTAGCGAGCCATTGACCATCACTTGGCTATTCACGCCTTCAAGCTTAGGTTCAGTCGTGCCCTCTTCCAGATCCAGAATAAAGGTCTCAGCACTCAATTTGCCCAACAGCGCTTTCATTGTTGTGTTCTCAATCAGCTCACCGCGATTGATGATACCAATGTTGCGACACAGCATTTCTGCTTCTTCTAGGTAGTGCGTGGTCAAGATAATGGTAATGCCCTGCTTCTCATTGATCTCTTTTAGGAATTCCCACATTGAACGACGTAGTTCAATATCAACGCCTGCTGTCGGTTCATCAAGGATCAACAAATGAGGTTCATGCATCAATGCACGCGCGATCATCAAACGACGCTTCATACCACCAGACAAGTTACGCGCGCGTTCGCCACGCTTTTCCCACAGATCGAGTTGAGATAGGTACTTTTTCGCTCGCTCTTTCGCTAATGCTTTTGGCACGCCGTAATAACCCGCTTGTTGCAGCACGATCTGTTCAACGGTTTCAAACGGGTTAAAGTTAAACTCTTGAGGCACAAGGCCTAAGTTCTGCTTCGCCAATTCCAGATCGGTATCAATGTCGTAGCCGAACACTTTAACCTTGCCTGACGTTTTATTTACCAGTGAAGAGATAACACCAATGGTGGTTGATTTACCCGCACCATTGGGACCAAGTAGTGCGTAAAAGTCGCCTTTTTCTACTTGTAAACTAACGCCCTTAAGAGCCTCGAAGCCCCCAGCATAAGTTTTTCTTAATTGCTCAATTTCTAATGCATACATAGAGATAGACTGCCATTTGCTATAGATAAGATGTAGACGACCGAGCTTGAGGAAGAGAGTAATGCTTAAAACGAGCTAGCAGAAAACTAACCCAAACTTGTTAACTCGGCCATTTTGCAAACAAGTTTATCGTTGATTGACGATTAATACAAATATCGTGTGAGAGTTTCTTTCGAAAACAAATAAGCGTCTTGGCTACGTGAAGACTAAATCAACGTTCAATAAATATAAAAATGCCGCTAAGTGATTCACTTAACGGCATTAATGATCAGTCTTGAAGTGAGCGTCTATAGCTTATTCATATCAGGTCATTAATATCAGCTTATTACTGAAAAATTAAACTGACTCAAATTGATGCTCATCTCTGTCGACATAGCTTGTTGCTGCCGTCAGGGCTTCATATCTGAATCGATAAGTGTTGGATTCAGGTACTAGGTCAATCACGTGGAACTTCTCTAGTTGTTGACGAGTATTCTCATTAGGACACAGCAGATACACCTCACACTGCGCATCCAATGCATCTTTAATCGCATTCTCTAGCGCTAGGCCAACAGTGACATCAATCATAGGTACATCTGTTAGGTCTAGAATCATCGCTTCATAGTCAGAGATACTTGAGTGCTGACGTGAAATCGCCTTTGAAACGCTGAATATCATCGGCCCTGATAGGTAGAAGAATAGCACCTTACCATTGGCACTATCGAGTAACTGACGTTCGCTATCAGTCAATGGGATATCGTCTTCATCATCACCATCACTGATCGCCTTAACTTGTCTGGCTTGCTCTCGGCTTAATCTTTCAATAATCAGAATATTCGAGATAAACACACCCAGTCCAACGGCAATAATCAAGTCAACAAACACAGTCAATAGCATCACGCCGTACATCACGCCCATGCCGGCATAGCTAACCTTGTGCGCGCGCTGGATAAAGCTCCAATCTAGGATATTGAAACCAACATACATCGCGATACCAGCCAGCACTGCCATAGGAATCGGTTCTGTTAAACCACCTGCAACCAATACCACGAGCGCAAGTACTAAAGCTCGAATAACACCTGAAAGCGGAGAACGCGCTCCCACCTGAATATTGGTTACAGTCCCCATAGTAGCACCCGCGCCAGGTAGTGCACCAAACAGGCCAGAGATCATATTGGCAATGCCTTGGCCACGAAGCTCTTTGTCTGAGTCATGCTCTTTACGAGTCAATGAATCTCCGATAACCGCGGTCAAAAGCGTATCAATACAACCTAATGTACCAAGCACCAAGGCATCGATAACCATAGTAGTAAACTGTTCAGCGCTGATCGTAGGGATAACGAGGGAAGGTAAACCAGCTGGGATTTCACCAATACGGCGAATAGAGTCGGTATCAAAAATAATGACGGACAAGAGCGTTACAGCCACTAACGCGACCAGTTGAGCAGGCACATACTTACGATACTTAGCGGGGAAGCCAAAAAGAATACCGAGTGTCAGAGCACCTAGAAATAGCTCACTCACTTTTAAGTTTGCTAGCGTATCAGGTAAAGCAGAGAGCGTGCCCATTACACCACCGGATGGAGCGGCATGCCCTAACAATGGAGACAGCTGCAAGATAATCAGAATAACGCCAATGCCCGACATGAATCCGGAGATCACGCTATATGGCATCAAAGTGACGTATTTTCCTAGCTTTAACGTACCAAGTAATATCTGGAATGCACCGGCCATCATCACGACAGTAAAGGTCATTGCCATACCCGTTTCAGGATATTTAGCAACCATACTCGTCATTACGGCAGTCATGATCACCGTCATCGGGCCGGTAGGTTCAGAAATCAAACTACTCGAACCGCCAAACAATGCTGCAAATAGGCCAACCATAATGGCGCCCCACAAGCCAGCTTCAGCTCCCGCGCCAGAAGCAACACCAAATGCCAATGCTAAAGGTAACGAGATGATGGCTGTAGTTACACCGCCAAACATATCCCCTTTGAGATTGATATCCGTAAAACGACTTCCAAACAAAACACACCTTCCTGATGATGAAATGACAAACCTTATCACTTTAGCAAATGTATCAAGTGTTCAGAAAGTGTTAATTCAATCACATTATTCATGTCTTATAACCGGATTATTGATAGTGGGCTAAGTTTATGATTTTCCGTACTAGAACACGTCAGATGAGTACATTTTGACGCAGTTTTTACGAGATTGAATTTGTAACATTGTGTATAGTTAAGCATCTTAATTGAGGGATGTAAGAAGCAAGATGCCAGAAATAAAACAGCTTTTTGAGAACAATTCCAAATGGTCTGAAGAAATTCGCTCTGAAAGACCTGAGTATTTTACAACGCTTGAAGAGGGTCAAAGCCCTGGTTTTCTATGGATAGGTTGTTCAGATAGCCGAGTTCCAGCCGAGCGCCTGACTGGCTTATATTCTGGAGAACTGTTTGTTCACCGAAACGTGGCCAACCAAGTGGTTCATACAGACCTAAACTGTCTATCTGTTGTTCAGTACGCAGTAGATGTGCTTAAAGTGAAACACATTATTGTCTGTGGTCACTACGGTTGTGGCGGTGTTAACGCGGCGATTGATAACCCTAAACTTGGTCTTATCAACAACTGGTTACTGCACATCCGTGACAATTACCTAAAATACCGCAAGCAAATCGAGGGGCTTCCTCGTGAGCAATGGGGTGACAAGTTATGCGAAATTAACGTCGCAGAACAGGTTTATAACCTAGGTAACTCAACCATTATGCAAAATGCGTGGGAGCGTGGCCAAGACGTTGAAATCCATGGTGTGGTTTATGGTATTGGCGATGGCAAGCTACAGGACCTTGGCGTACGTTGCTCAAGTAACGATACTTTAGAGAACAGTCACTTAGATGCATTAAACAAGATCTTAACGACGCCTCTTCTTAGTCAACAAAGCTAACCCATTCCGTCATATATACAAAAAGCCCGCATCAAGCGGGCTTTTTAATGACTTCTAAACCACAAGCGTAATGATTACTCTTGAGGTACTACCTTACCGATGTACGGTAGGTGACGATATTTTTGTGCGTAGTCGATACCAACACCAACAACAAACTCGTCTGGGATCTCGAAACCAATCCACTTAGTATCTACCGTCACTTCACGGCGAGAAGGCTTGTCTAATAGCGTACAAATTTCGATAGACTTAGGACCACGTAGGCTCAGAATCTCTTTTACTTTAGTCAGCGTGTTACCTGTATCGATAATATCCTCTACAAGTAGAACGTCTTTACCTTGGATATCATCATCAAGATCTTTCAAAATACGAACATCACGTGAGCTTTCCATGCCGTTGCCGTAGCTAGACGCGGTCATGAAATCAACTTGGTGAGTTAAATCGATAGCACGAGCAAGATCCGCCATAAAGACAAAAGATCCACGCAATAAGCCAACTAAAACTAGATCTTCACTACCGTTGTAGTGTTCCGTGATCTGTTTGCCTAGTTCGTTCACTCGATCCTGAACTTCTTGCTCAGAGATCATGACTTCAACTGTATGCTTCATACTGCTCTCATTCTATTTGGTGATTGCGACGAATGTTGACAGTTTCGTCAGTTGTGTCGCTCAATTTTGTGCGTAAGTCTAGCACTGCTCAAATACCCACACCACCTTATGGTTCGAATTTACTGTCAGATTCTCCACGAAATGTGCGCTGGTGCCTTATCCAATACTCGTCTCCTTTCACATCAATGCTGATCACGCTTTATGTATCAAGTTTGATGTAACTGTCTATAAAACAAGCTGAAAGGATTGACCATTCGCATATGCACCATTACACTCATCTTGGCTTAAATAATAATAAAATCATTAATATAAAAATTTCGTTGGCAAGGAAAATAAAATGGACTCAATATCTAAGAGACCTAGAACTAGGCTTTCACCTTTAAAAAGAAAACTTCAATTGATGGAAATCGCTCTTGAGGTATTCTCTCGCCGCGGCATCGGTCGTGGTGGACACGCTGATATTGCAGACATCGCTCAGGTGTCTGTCGCAACGGTATTTAACTACTTCCCAACCCGTGAAGATCTGGTTGATGAAGTACTAAATCACGTTGTACGCCAATTCTCTAACTTCCTTTCAGACAATATCGATCTGGATATTCACGCAAAACAAAACCTACATAATATTGCGACTGAAATGGTGACGTTAGTGGCTCAAGATAGCCATTGGTTAAACGTGTGGTTCGAATGGAGCGCTTCGACTCGTGATGAAGTATGGCCGCTATTCGTAACAACTAACCGCACTAACCAAATGTTAGTACAAAACATGTTTAGCAAAGCGATTGAACGCGGCGAAGTCTGTGACGATCACGACCCTAAACATCTAGCGAATCTATTCCACGGCATTTGCTACTCGCTATTCATCCAAGCGAAACGTGTAGAAACGCCAGAAGAGCTTTCAAGCTTAACGGATAGCTATTTGAACATGCTGTGCATTTATAAATAGATTGGGGCTTCGAACAAAACTAAAGGGTTGGCTTTTACGCTAGCCCTTTTCTATTTCCTCTCATCTAATCAGATTCCCTACTCCTTCCTTCGTCAGTCTAGGGAATGACGGGAATATAGAGTTAAAGTTCTCACCTTCACACTAAAAAATCACCACAGCATAAACTTCAACACCTCACTTCGTCATCCTCAAGAACGAGGGACGAACGAGTTGGGGATCTCTTACAGGCATGACGACTATCTGTTCTTCAGATATAAAAAAACCGCTGACGAATCAGCGGCTTTTATAATCTAGATATACTCAAAATAATTGGAGTTGCAGCTAGGCGACCTTTTCTTTGTTAAGTGACTGAAGTTCAGCCCTATGAGCATAGGAGTTCTATGTGATTAGGGTGAACTTACGCAGTTAACAACGCTGCGGCTTCAAGTATGAAGAGTATTTACTTCTTCTTTTTCACTGCTTTCTTGTTTGGAAGGTCAGTGATTGAACCTTCGAATACTTCCGCAGCTAGACCAACAGACTCGTGTAGAGTTGGGTGAGCGTGGATAGTAAGTGCGATATCTTCTGCATCACAACCCATTTCGATTGCTAGGCCGATTTCGCCAAGAAGTTCACCACCGTTAGTACCAACAACAGCACCACCGATTACGCGATGAGTATCTTTATCGAAGATCATCTTAGTCACGCCGTCTGCACAGTCAGAAGCGATTGCACGACCAGAAGCAGCCCAAGGGAAAGTAGCAACTTCGTAGTTGATGCCTTCAGCTTTCGCTTCTTTCTCAGTCTTACCTACCCAAGCAACTTCTGGCTCAGTGTACGCAATTGATGGGATTACTTTAGGGTCGAAGTAGTGCTTCTTACCAGAGATAACTTCAGCAGCTACGTGACCTTCATGCACACCTTTGTGAGCAAGCATTGGTTGACCAACAACATCACCGATCGCGTGGATGTGAGGAACGTTAGTACGCATTTGCTTATCAACATTGATGAAACCACGCTCATCAACTTCGATACCCGCTTTTTCAGCGTCGATAAGTGCACCGTTTGGAACACGACCGATAGCAACAAGAACAGCATCGTAGCGTTCAGCTTCAGCTGGTGCTTTTTTGCCTTCCATTGAAACGTAGATACCGTCTTCTTTTGCTTCAACAGCAGTCACTTTAGTTTCAAGCATTAGCTTGAACTTGTTCTTAATGCGCTTAGTGAAAACTTTAACGATGTCTTTATCCGCAGCAGGGATAACTTGATCGAACATCTCTACAACTTCAACTTTAGAACCTAGAGAGTGGTAAACCGTACCCATCTCAAGACCGATGATACCGCCGCCCATGATAAGCAGTTTTTCAGGTACTTCGTTTAGTTCTAGTGCATCCGTAGAATCCCAAATACGTGGGTCTTCATGTGGGATGAAAGGAAGTTTGATTGGGCGAGAACCCGCAGCAATGATTGCGTTGTCGAAGTTAACAGTTGTTGCTTCGCCTTCGCCTTCAACAAGAATGCTGTTAGGACCAGTGAACTTACCGAAACCGTTAACAACAGTAACGTTACGCATCTTAGCCATACCGCCAAGACCGCCAGTTAGTTGATCAACTACTTTTTCTTTCCAGATACGGATCTTGTTGATGTCCGTTTGTGGCTCGCCGAATACAACGCCGTGCTCTGCCATCGCTTTAGCTTCTTCGATTACTTTAGAAACGTGAAGAAGTGCTTTTGATGGAATACAACCAACGTTTAGACATACACCACCAAGAGTGCTGTAACGTTCAACTAGTACTGTTTCTAGACCTAAATCCGCACAACGGAATGCCGCTGAGTAACCAGCAGGACCTGAACCAAGTACAACAACTTGGGCTTTAATTTCTTTGCTCATTGTGACCTCTTGTAGTCATTATCCCTAACAGGCTGAGTAGATGTTCTTAAAATTATTGGGCTTTCAAACAGGAAACATTTTACAGAGATGTTAACAGTGTGAAAGTAGCTTTAAGTTAGCCTGTGAGCTAGACAACAATTCCCTTCCGCTTTATGAGAAATGCGGGAAACTGTTCTCTAAAAATAGTCTTTATATAAAGAATTAAGGTGACCCGAAAGCCACCTTAATAATTACTTTCTCAATTACAGTACTAAACGACGAATGTCAGATAGTGCGCTGTTTAGGAAAGTAATGAAGCGTGCACCTTCAGCACCATCGATCACACGGTGGTCGTATGATAGAGACAGTGGAAGCTGTAGACGTGGTTGGAACTCTTTACCATTCCAAACTGGCTTAATTTCAGACTTAGATACACCTAGGATACCTACTTCTGGTGCATTTACGATTGGAGTAAATGCAGTACCGCCAATACCACCAAGGCTAGAGATTGTGAAACAACCGCCTTGCATGTCTGCCGCTGTTAGCTTACCAGAACGTGCTTTCTTAGAAACAGCCATTAGCTCTTCAGATAGCTCGTAAATGCCTTTCTTGTTCACGTCTTTGAATACAGGAACAACTAGACCGTTTGGTGTATCAACAGCGATACCCACGTTTACGTACTTCTTAAGGATGATGCTTTCGCCATCTTCAGAAAGAGAAGAGTTAAACGCTGGGAATGCTTCTAGCGCTTTAGCAACAGCTTTCATGATGAACACAAGTGGAGTGATCTTCATGCCAGTGTCTTTCTTCGCTTCGATTGCGTTCTGTTCTTTACGGAATGCTTCTAGCTCAGTGATGTCTGCGTTATCCCACTGTGTAACGTGAGGGATCATTACCCAGTTACGGTGTAGGTTTGCGCCAGAGATCTTCTTGATCTTAGAAAGTTTCTGAACTTCAGTTTCGCCGAACTTGCTGAAGTCAACTTTTGGCCATGGTAGTAGACCAAGAGCAGAACCGTCGCCGCCTTTGCCAGATGCCGCAGCACCAGACTCTAGACGCTTAAGTGCATCTTTAACGTAAGACTGAACGTCTTCTTTAAGGATACGGCTCTTACGACCAGTACCTTTAACCTTAGAAAGGTTAACGCCAAATTCACGAGCTAGACGACGAACTACTGGAGAAGCGTGCGCGTAGTCACCGTTCTCTTGGAAGTCGCCAGCTGCTGCTGGAGCCGCTGCTGGAGCCGCTGGAGCTGCTGCTTGTGCAGGTGCTGCAACAGGAGCAGGCGCTGCGCCTTCAACCGGAGTGCCGGCCACGACGAAAGTCATGATTAGAGAGCCAGTTGACACTTTGTCGCCAGCTGCAATCTTGATCTCTTTTACTGTACCAGCGAATGGTGCAGGAACTTCCATTGAAGCTTTGTCGCCTTCAACAGTAATTAGAGATTGCTCTTCTTCTACTGTATCGCCAACCGCTACCATGATTTCAGTAACTTCTACTTCGTCACCACCGATATCAGGAACGTTTACTTCTTTTTCAGCTGCGGCCGGCGCTCCGGATGCTGCTGGAGCCGCTGCAACTGGTGCTGCCGCCGCAGGAGCCGGAGCTGCTGCAGGTGCTGAACCAGCCACTTCGAATACCATTACTAGAGAACCAGTAGAAACTGAATCACCAGAAGCGATCTTGATTTCTTTAACGATACCAGCGAATGGTGCAGGAACTTCCATAGAAGCCTTGTCGCCTTCAACAGTAAGAAGAGATTGCTCTTCTTCTACTGCATCACCGATTGCAACCATGATTTCAGTTACTTCAACTTCATCACCGCCGATGTCTGGTACGTGAACTTCTTTAAGCTCGGCCGCCGCTGCAGGAGCTACAGCAACTGGTGCCGCCGCTTCAACTGCTGGCGCAGCCGGTGCTGCAGCAGCACCTTCCGCAGGAGAGCCTGCCTCTTCAAAGATCATGATAAGAGAACCAGTAGAAACAGAATCGCCTTCCGCTACTTTGATTTCTTTAACGATACCCGCTTGAGACGCAGGAACTTCCATTGAAGCTTTGTCGCCTTCAACAGTGATCAGTGACTGCTCTTCTTCAACCTTGTCGCCAACGTTTACAAGAATCTCAGTTACTTCAACCTCGTCAGCACCGATGTCTGGTACATTAATTTCGATTGTCATTGTATTTACCTACCTTAATGCCAGTCTTATGCGTATTGCGGGTTAGTTTTTTCAGTGTCGATATCGAATTTAGCAATTGCTTCAACAACTACAGATTTCTCGATGTCACCACGTTTAGCCAGTTCAGTTAGAGCTGCAACTACGATGTAGCCAGCGTTAACTTCGAAGTGACGACGTAGGTTTGCACGGCTGTCAGAGCGGCCGAAACCATCTGTACCAAGTACTTTGTAAGACTCAGTTGGCATGTACGCACGTACTTGCTCAGCGTAGTTCTTCATGTAGTCAGTCACTGCGATTGCAGGTTCTTTACCAAGAACAGTCGTGATGTACGGTACTTTCTCTTCAGCTTCTGGGTGAAGCATGTTGTCACGCTCTACCGCTTGGCCGTCACGAGTTAGTTCGTTGAACGACGTTACAGAGAATACGTCAGATGCTACGCCGTACTCTTCGCTTAGAATTTCAGCCGCTTTACGCGCTTCGTTCATGATAGTACCAGAGCTCATTAGTTGAACTTTGCCCTTAGCACCAGCGTGAGATTCAAGCTTGTAGATACCTTTACGGATGCCTTCTTCAGCGCCTTCTGGCATTGCTGGCATTGCGTAGTTCTCGTTCATTACTGTTAGGTAGTAGTAAACGTTCTCTTGCTCAGGACCGTACATGCGACGGATACCGTCTTGCATGATTACCGCTAGCTCGTAAGCGAACGTTGGGTCGTAAGAGATACAGTTAGGGATAGTGTTCGCTTGGATGTGCGAGTGACCATCTTCGTGCTGTAGACCTTCACCGTTCAGTGTTGTACGACCTGCAGTAGCACCTAGTAGGAAGCCACGAGCTTGTTGGTCGCCTGCTAGCCATGCCATGTCACCAATACGTTGGAAACCGAACATTGAGTAGTAGATGTAGAACGGGATCATCGGTAGATCGTTTGTGCTGTATGAAGTTGCAGCAGCAACCCATGAAGCCATAGAACCTAGTTCGTTGATACCTTCTTGAAGAACTTGACCAGACGTTGCTTCTTTGTAGTAAGAAACGATGCCTTTATCTTCAGGTGTGTATTCTTGACCGTGTGGGTTGTAGATACCAACCTGACGGAATAGACCTTCCATACCGAATGTACGAGCTTCATCACAGATGATAGGAACGATGTTCTTACCAATGTTCTTATCTTTAAGAAGGATGTTTAGCGTACGTACATAAGCCATAGTTGTAGAGATATCACGCTTCTGTTCACCTAGTAGAGGTGCGAATGCGTCTAGCTCAGGAACCTTGAACTCTTGAGTAAACTTAGGAAGACGTGCAGGTGTGTAACCGTGTAGAGCGTTACGACGAGCGTGCATGTATTCGTACTCAGGCGTACCTTCTTCCAATTTCAGGTAAGGAAGTTCAGCGATCTTCTCATCTGAAAGGATGTCTTCTAGGCCTAGGCGATCACGTAGGTGTTGAACATGAGTCATGTCCATTTTCTTAACACCGTGTGCAATGTTCTTACCTTCAGCTGCATCACCCATGCCGTAACCTTTAACAGTCTTAGCTAGGATTACAGTTGGCTTACCGTTTGTCTCTTTAGCATTGTTGAATGCAGCAAACAGTTTAGAAGAATCGTGACCACCACGCTTAAGAGCGAAGATTTCGTCATCAGTCATGTCTGCAACTAGTGCAGCTGTTTCTGGGTACTTACCAAAGAAGTGCTCACGTACGTATGCGCCATCTTTAGATTTGAATGTTTGGTAGTCACCATCGATAGTTTCGTTCATTAGTTGAAGAAGCTTACCAGTAGTGTCTTTAGCTAGTAGAGAATCCCAGTTACTACCCCAGATAACTTTAACAACGTTCCAACCTGCACCTTTGAATAGGCCTTCAAGTTCTTGGATGATGCTACCGTTACCCATTACAGGGCCGTCTAGACGCTGTAGGTTACAGTTGATTAGGAAACATAGGTTGTCTAGCTTCTCACGCGCAGCGAAAGAGATAGCACCACGTGATTCTGGCTCATCCATCTCACCGTCACCTAGGAACGCGTATACGCGTTGCGCTGAAGTTTCTTTCAGGCCACGGCCGTCAAGGTACTTAAGGAAGCGCGCTTGGTAGATAGCAGAGATAGGGCCAAGACCCATAGATACTGTCGGGAACTGCCAGAACTCAGGCATCAGTTTCGGGTGCGGGTAAGAAGGGATACCTTTACCATCAACTTCTTGACGGAAGTTATCTAGCTGTTCTTCAGTTAGACGACCTTCAACGAATGCACGAGAGTAGATACCTGGAGAGATGTGACCTTGGTAGTAAACTAGATCGCCACCGTCCGTCTCATTTGGAGCACGGAAGAAGTGGTTGAAACATACTTCGTAGAACGCTGCAGCTGACTGGTAAGAAGCCATGTGACCACCAAGGTCTAGGTCTTTCTTAGAAGCACGCAATACAATCATGATTGCGTTCCAGCGAATAATCGAACGAATACGACGCTCAAGAGTTACGTCACCAGGGTAAGCTGGCTCTTGTGCTGCTGGAATTGTGTTGATGTAGTTTGTGTTGATGCCTGTAGCCATATCAACACCATCTAAACGCGCTTTATCTAGAACTTGTTCTAGTAAAAACTGTGCACGTTCTACACCTTCTTCACGTACTACTGACTCAAGAGCTTCTAACCAATCTTGAGTTTCCAGAGCATCAACGTCATGCTTCATGTCAGACATGGCGATCTATCCTTTTTGTTAGTTGGATTCTACTAAACACGTAAATAGCCGAAGTATTACGGCTATTTACCCTGTTGAATTCGACGTAAAGAACGTTCGCGGCGCGACTCTTCTTTGGTCAAATCCATCAATGTTTCTTCGATGTAAGCTAAATGAGAGTGTGACATTTCACGTGCCTGTTCTGGCTGTCCTGAAACGATCGCATCCACAATGTTAGCTCGATGTATACTCACTTTCTCCACAACGTCTTTACGACGATGCAACAGCTTTAAATTCTCTAAGACGTTTTGTTCGAGTAACGGAGCCAAGCTACGAACAATGTGCAATAACACCACATTGTGCGCTGCCTCTGTTAAAGCAATAAGAAAAGCCATCACCGCTGCAGATTCGGCTTCAATATCACCCTTTTCTTGCGCGCCGTGAATTTTTTCTTGGCAGGCTTGAATTCGAGCAAAGTCTTCATCAGTGCCACGCAATGCCGCGAAGTAAGCCGAAATCCCTTCCATCGCATGACGCGATTCCAACAAGTCTAGTTGGGTTTCAGAATGGGACGACAACAAATTAAGCAAAGGATCTGAAAAGCTTTTCCAGATATTTTCGCTAACAAACGTACCTCCACCTTGACGGCGAGTAAGCAAGCGTTTTGCTTCTAAACGTTGTATCGCTTCTCGGATCGAAGGACGAGACACATCGAACTGTTTCGCCAGTTCGCGCTCAGGCGGCAGCTGCTGCCCTGGAGCCAGTGTTCCTTCCACTATCAACCTTTCTAACTCTTGTTCGATAACATCGGAGAGTTTTGGCTGACGAATCCTTTGATAAGCCATAGTTTGTTGTTCTTCTTTTTCTTCGCTGACAATTGGTAATACCAATTTTAAGTTGGGCAGAAATTAACATAATTAAAACGCCACTGTCCAGCCTAAAATTGACCTGCATCATAGAATACAGCGTGAATTAACCATGATTTAACAAATGAAATTTAAAACAGCAACCAAATTGGTCTTACCATTTACAGGGGTAATACTTTTGGGGAGTGTTCGTGCTAGAAAGTTTCAGGATAAAAATGAATTGTTTCAGAAAGATTAGTATCACTCGTTTAAAAATCGAACCAAGCGCACATTTAGGGTGGAAATTCTGTTCATAATTTTTAATAAATGAGTGTTTGATAAGCTCGTCACACTCTCGATTTATTGATGCTCCCCGTCCGACCACTTCCTTTACAAAAGCACAACAAAAATTCACAAACAATTATGCTCATCGTTGATTATCTAGAGCCCTTCAATGAGCAGAGTCTTGTTGTGAATTCGGATTTAGAAACTCAGTTGGCCTTGATATTTCTTCCAATCAAAAACCAAACCGGGGTCAGTCTTTCGTAGCGGAGCGATGTATTGATGGCCAGTGATACGCTGACGCGTAATCTGCGGGAAGTTCGACACCAATGTCTCCGTTAATTGAGCCAAAGATTGGTATTGCTGCTCGGTATAAGCAACAAAGTCACTGCCTTCCAGTTCAATGCCAATAGAGTAATCATTGCACCTTTCACGCCCTGCAAAACTCGACTGGCCAGCATGCCAAGCTCGGTCTAAGAAAGAAACGAACTGCACCACTTCCCCATCGCGACGAATCAAACAGTGCGCCGACACGCCCATTTGGTGAATCACCTTAAAAAACGGGTGTTCCTTCGGGTCGAGTTTGCCCGTAAAAAACAGTTCTATGTAAGGTCCACCAAATTGACCCGGAGGCAAGCTAATGTTGTGAACCACCAGCAGAGAGATATCGTCGGCACTCGGTCGAGCATCAAAATACGGAGAAGGAACATGCCGAGCGTAGTCGTACCATCCGTTGGAGCTGATCGTCATCTTGGTCTCACTTTCTTTTCTGCTAGCACAATAAGATGTGACCTTGCCCATAGAGCAGTCGCGCTAGCCTCTTTAATTTGAAGTTAAGCAAGAGTATCATTCCATTCCCACTCCCTTTCAAGATTAGATTTGCGATGAAAAACACACATAACAGCCACCAACGCCTTGACTACTTAAAAGAGCAACTGCCTCTAGAGATCACTCGTGCAGTAGCCGAGACTATCAAAGAAGATCTAGGTGGAACGTTAGATCCAGCGGCTGATATTACGGCAAGTCTAATCCCTGCAGACGCAATCAACAGTGCAACCATCATTACCCGTGAGCACGGCGTGTTCTGTGGTAAAGCTTGGGCTGATGAAGTGTTTAAGCAACTGGGCGGTGAAGTGACTATCGAGTGGAATGTAGAAGATGGCGACAAGGTTGAACCAAACCAAACACTTTGTACCTTAACAGGTCCAGCACGCGCGCTATTAACGGGTGAGCGCAACGCAATGAACTTCATTCAAACGCTATCTGGTTGTGCGACTACTACGGCTATCTATGCAGACAAAATCAAACACACAGAGTGCCGCTTGTTAGATACTCGTAAAACGATTCCTGGCCTGCGCAGCGCACTAAAATACGCAGTCGCTTGTGGCGGCGGTTTCAACCACCGTATTGGGGTTTTCGATGCTTACCTAATCAAAGAAAACCACATCATCGCTTGTGGTGGCATTGAGAAGGCTATCTCTACAGCAAAAGAGCTAAACCCGGGTAAGCCTGTAGAAGTGGAAACTGAGAGCCTAGAAGAGCTAGAGCAAGCGATCAGCGCTGGCGCAGACATCATCATGCTAGATAACTTCACCACAGACATGATGCGCGAAGCTGTGAAAATCAACGCAGGACGTGCAGCACTAGAAAACTCTGGCAACGTGACTCTAGATACCATTGCTGAGTTCGCTGAAACGGGTGTTGATTACATCTCGGTAGGCGCATTAACTAAGCACCTAAAAGCAATGGACCTATCAATGAGATTCAAAGCGTAATTGACTGAATAATAAATAATTTCTGTAAAGGTACTGTTAATAACGGTGCCTTTTTTATTGCCTGAATTATCAGTATTCCAAACCGTTATTTAAGTTGATCGCATAAATTTGCGTACTATATGAAACACTACACCAATAAATACCAAACCACTCGCGACCACACCTGAATACCATTCCACTCCCCCATCTCAACTTCTATTCTTTCCATCAACCAGTGCCTGCACTGAAACAAACTAAAGAATGGAATTAGACAATGAATAACAAAAGTAAAAGAACAAATCAGAAAGGCTTTACGCTGATTGAATTGATGATTGTGGTAGCGATTATTGGCGTGTTGTCAGCAATTGCAGTTCCAGCTTATAAAGATTACGTATCAAAAAGTGAGCTAGCTTCTGGGTTTGCGACATTAAAATCGATTATTACCCCTGCTGAACTTTATATACAAGAAAACGGTACGCTTACAGCTGATCCTACTGTTCTTGGCGTAAGTGCAGGTGCTAATAGTTTAGGTGTCTTATCGACAACAACAGGAAATGTAGTGAAGTTTACACATGATAATGGAGCTGTCTCTGGAGCTATTTTTACATATAGCAGAGATAGCGCTCACGGTTGGACATGTAAGTTAGAAAACCATGGCAGTAATGAGAAACCAAAGGGCTGTAGCTAGAGAATGCTAACCAACCTCCCAACCGTTCTCCGTCAGGCTGGCTTACTTAGCCTGACTCAAGAACAAACAGTTGCGGAACATGTGCAAGCTTCGGGTATTTCGACACCTGAAGCTCTGCTCGTTCTAGATTTGTTCAGCGCCGATTCCTTAGCAAACAACATCAAAGCCATTTTCGGTTTGCCGTTAGTACAACTTGCCAACGCTGACTATGAAGTCTTATGTGACCAATTAGGGCTTCGTGAACTGATCACCAAGTATCGTGCGATACCGATTTCAGTCTCTAATTCTACTCTAACACTCGCCTCAGCCGACCCGACCGATTTACAAGCGGAAGATGATTTCCGATTCGCGACGGGATTGCAGATCGAGTTAGTTGTCGCTAATTACTCTGAATTAGAAGGCGCAATACGCAAGCTGTATGGTCGATCTATTTCCGGGCAAGATTCGAAACGCAAAGAGATCACTCAAGATGAACTCGCCAATCTTGTTGAAGTCTCTGACGACGAGATAGCGTCGATTGAAGACCTCAGCCAGGACGACTCCCCCGTTAGCCGGTTTATCAATCAGATACTGGTTGATGCGGTGCGTAAAGGCGCATCAGATATCCACTTCGAACCTTATGAAGAGCACTACCGAGTACGACTGCGTTGTGATGGCATCCTTGTTGAAATACAGCAACCCGCTTCCCATTTAAGTCGCCGTTTATCTGCTCGTCTGAAAATACTCGCCAAGCTTGATATTGCCGAACGTCGCTTGCCTCAAGATGGTCGTATTAAACTGCGTCTAAATGACGACTTGGCGATTGATATGCGTGTATCAACGCTGCCAACTCTCTGGGGGGAAAAGATCGTTCTTCGACTGCTTGATAGCAGCGCGGCCAATCTAGATATCGATAAGTTAGGTTATAGCGAAGATCAAAAAGCACTCTACCTCGATGCCCTGAAACGCCCACAAGGTATGATCTTAATGACAGGACCTACCGGCAGCGGAAAAACCGTCTCCCTTTATACTGGCCTTCGAGTGCTTAACACTACGGAACGCAACATCTCAACAGCTGAAGACCCAGTGGAAATTAACCTGTGTGGTATCAACCAGGTACAAGTAACACCTAAGATCGGCTTTGGGTTTGCTGAAGCACTGCGATCATTCTTACGACAAGATCCCGATGTTGTAATGGTGGGAGAGATCCGCGACTTGGAAACCGCAGAGATCGCGATCAAAGCCTCGCAAACTGGTCATTTAGTGCTTTCGACACTGCACACTAACTCCGCCGCAGAAACCGTCACTCGACTCGCTCATATGGGGATAGAACCCTTTAACCTCGCTTCATCATTGAGTTTGATTATCGCCCAGCGACTGGCAAGACGGTTGTGCAACCATTGTAAAGAAAGTGACGACTCGCCAGACATATTCCTGCGTCACTCCATTCCTAACAGCCAAACCATCTACAAAGCCAATCCTCACGGCTGCAATGAGTGTAACCAAGGTTATTCGGGTCGAGTGGGTATCTATGAAGTGATGCCGTTTAGCGATCAACTGAAAAGCAGCCTAATCGACAAACCTAACGCGTTAGCCATTGAAAACTTGGCTCGTCGAGAAGGCATGAGAACTCTGCAAGAGTCAGGGTTAGATAAATTGCTTGAAGGCACCACCAGCTATCAAGAGCTGCAACGTGTTCTGTACATATAAACCCATGGAGCACCAATGAGTAGCAAATCCAAACAATCACAACTAAAAAGCTATCACTGGAAAGGCATTAACAGCTCAGGCAAGAAAGTGTCTGGGCAAACCTTAGCGCTCACTGAATTGGAAGTACGAGAAAAGCTCAAAGAGCAGCATATTCAGATTAAGAAAATCAAAAAGAAAAGTATTTCAGCCGTGACTCGTTTAACTCATAGAGTCAAAGCCAAAGACATCACTATTTTAACTCGCCAACTGGCTACCATGTTGGCGACTGGTGTGCCGATCGTGCAAGCCATCAAGTTGGTGTCAGACAATCACCGCAAAGCTGAAATGAAATCGATTCTATCGCATATCTGCAAAGGTGTAGAAGCCGGAACGCCAATCTCAAAAGCGATGCGAACCGCAAGTCGTCACTTTGATGACCTATACACTGATTTGGTCGCGACAGGCGAGCTCTCCGGTAACCTTGCACAAGTATTTGAACGCTTGGCGACCTATCGTGAAAAGAGTGAGCAACTAAAATCCAAGGTTATAAAGGCTCTCATCTACCCAGCAATGGTTGTAGCGGTCGCCCTTACCGTTTCCTACTTAATGCTGACCATGGTGATTCCAGAGTTTGAGTCGATGTTTTCCGGCTTTGGCGCCGACCTGCCTTGGTTCACTCAACAAGTACTCTACCTTTCCCATTGGATGCAGGCTTACAGCTTTTATACTGCCGTAGGCATAGGGCTTGTTGTCCTGATTATTTACCAACTGTGTCAGCGTTCCCACTCGATCAAACTGTCTGTTAGTCGGCTAGGATTACGCTTTCCTGTTCTTGGTGGCGTATTAGCCAAAGCCTCTATTGCCAAATTCAGCCGAACCTTATCAACCAGCTTTAGTTCTGGCATTCCGATTTTAATGAGCCTTAAAACCACAGCCAAAACCGCAGGCAACCTGCATTATGAATCGGCCATCATTGAGGTTCACCGAGAAACGGCTGCTGGCATGCCAATGTATATCGCAATGCGCAATACCAACGCCTTTCCTGAAATGGTGTTACAGATGGTGATGATCGGTGAAGAGTCAGGAAACCTTGATGATATGCTCAATAAAGTAGCCTCCATTTACGAGTTTGAAGTCGACAACACCGTCGACAATTTAGGCAAGATTCTAGAGCCACTGATCATCGTATTTTTAGGGACAGTTGTTGGCGGGCTTGTGGTTGCGATGTACTTACCGATCTTTAATCTTATGAGTGTGTTAGGATAGTTAAAAGCAACTAAACACCCATGAGCAACAATCTCTGCTCACCTTGATTAAGTGGTAAAGGACACTATGGAAGTATTTCACTACTATCCTTGGCTATTCCCCGTATTAGCTTTCATTTTTAGCCTTCTTATCGGCAGCTTCCTCAACGTAGTCATACACCGTTTGCCAATTATGATGGAACGTGAATGGCAACAAGAGTGCTCGGAATATTTCTCTCAATATAAAATTCCAGCGCCAGAGGGAAAGTTCAACCTCAGCATTCCTCGCTCTACCTGCCCGAAGTGCAAAACCCAATTAAGAATCGTCGACAATATCCCAGTCTTAAGCTGGTTGTTCTTAAAGGGTAAGTGCCATAGCTGTGCTAATCCAATCAGTGCTCGCTACCCTTTGGTCGAACTGCTTACCGCAATACTTTGCACAATGGTTGCTAGCCACTTTGGTTTCAGTTACTACGCCATTGCTTTGATTTTTTTCACCTTCGCACTGATTACCGCGACCTTTATCGATCTCGATACCATGCTGTTACCCGATCAAATCACCTTGCCTTTAGTATGGTCCGGTATCGCTTTAGCATTGTTTAATATCAGCCCAGTATCGCTGCAAGATTCTGTGGTTGGCGCAATGGCTGGCTACCTGGCTCTGTGGTCTGTTTATTGGTTGTTCAAACTACTGACAGGCAAAGAAGGCATGGGTTACGGTGACTTCAAACTCCTGGCTGCGCTTGGCGCATGGCTTGGTTGGCAGCACCTACCGATGATCATCCTTTTATCTTCGCTTGTTGGCCTTGTGTTTGGTTTGATTCAACTTCGCTTGAAACAGCAAGGCATAGATAAAGCCTTTCCATTTGGGCCCTACCTTGCGATTGCGGGTTGGGTAAGCTTGATGTGGGGTAACGACATCATGGGTTGGTATTTCACTTCTGTACTAGGAATTTAACCATGGCAATCATTATCGGATTAAGCGGTGGTATCGCCAGTGGCAAAACTACGGTCGCTAACCTGTTCAATGAGCATTTTAATATAGATATTGTTGATGCTGATATCGTGGCACGTGAAGTGGTTGCGCTGGGCAGTGTCGGCTTAAAACAGATTACAGAACACTTTGGTGAGTCTATCTTGCTTGACGATGGAACACTCAACCGAAGTAGGCTGCGTGAGCTGATCTTCTCAGATCCTAAAGAAAAGCAGTGGCTCAATGATCTTCTTCATCCCATGATCCGTGACAAAATTGACAGTGACCTGTCTAAAATCACATCCCCGTATGGTTTATTAGTTGCACCGCTATTGGTGGAAAACCAAATGCAAGGCATGGCCGATCGCGTATTAATTGTTGATGTGCCAGCAGAAGTTCAAATAGAACGTACGATGAGTCGTGACAATGTTTCTAGGGAACAAGTTGCATCAATTTTAAAATCACAGGCTTCAAGAGAACAACGCTTAGCAGTTGCAGATGACGTGATTAAAAACCATACTAAAAACCAAGAACTTTTGCCTCAAATCACAGATTTACATCAAAAGTATCTGGCAATCAGTGCTGTAGATGGGTCAGAATAGAACAATGTTGAATGAAGGTTTGCTCGATGATCACCCATAAATTTGAACATCCTCTAAATGAGAAAACACGCATCTACTTAAGAGTCGAATCACTCTTGAGGCAGCTACACTTGTCTTCTACATTTTCCGATGCTCAACAGTATCAACTCTTTTTCCGTTCCATCTTTGATCTGATTGAAATCTTCGAACAGATCCAACTCAAGAGCGAACTGGCAAAAGATATTGAGAAGCAACGTGTAACCTACAAAAGCTGGTTGGATGTTGAAGGTGTCGATCAAGAGATGCTGACATCACTACTTAATGACATTGGTAACATCTATCGTGATCTGATGCAGGCAGAACGTTTTGGCCAATCACTTAAAGAAGACCGCTTCCTGAGTGCGATTCGCCAGCGCTTTAATCTTCCAGGTGGCTCATGCTGCTTTGATTTACCGGCACTGCATTATTGGCTGCACCTTCCTCTTGATAAGAGAATGCGAGATGCTAAAGCTTGGATGGACAGCTTACAGCCTCTGTATGAAGCGCTAACACTGTGGTTGAAGCTCACCAGAGAAACGGGTCACTTCAAAGAGCAAATCGCTCGTGCTGGCTTCTTCCAGAGCGATGCCGATGAAGCGAATATCCTTCGTCTTTCTATTCCGATGCAATACGGTGCCTACCCGATGATCTCCGGTCACAAGAACCGCTTTGCTGTTAAGTTCATGAGCTTTGAAACTGGGCAAGCCTGTACTCAAGACATCGAATTTGAATTGGCAATCTGCACCTAATTAATTTCCTTTTATAGTTTGGCTTGAGTCCTCACTCGAGCCTAAACTCACTATTATTACACCTTCAAATTAAGAATCACTATGTCGAAGAAAATCACCATCGTTAAATGCCCTCAATGTAATGCTGACGTTGAATGGGGCGAACAAAGCCCGCACCGCCCGTTTTGCAGCAAGCAATGTCAGATGATTGATTTCGGTGAATGGGCAGACGAAGAGAACAGCATCACTGGCGCACCAGATATGTCAGATAGCGATGGTTGGTCGGAAGATCCGCACTAAGCGAGTAGCGAGTAGCGAGTAGCGAGTAGCGAGTAGCGAGTAGCGAGTAGCGAGTAGCGAGTAGCGAGTAAATTTTGAAGGGTTGGCGTTTAACGTCAATCCTTTTTTATTGCCTATAACACGGCGCTAGTAGAGATTCCCTACTCCTT
>NZ_JBFRNU010000007.1:0-78771 GCF_041471145.1 Vibrio sp. 10N.261.54.A5
ACGGGCTTTATGGCTCAGATACAGAGAAGTGAGGGAAACCTTTTACAAAGTTGTTGGTGCCATCCAGTGGGTCAACGATCCATTGTACATCAGAGTCTTTACCTTCAGTCAGGCCTTTCTCTTCAGAAATAATGCTGTGCTCTGGGTAAGATGCTTTGATTGTCTCAATGATCATGTACTCAGCTTCTTGAGCAATGTTAGTAACGTAATCGTTGTTACCTTTTAGAGACGATTCGATCTTATCAGTTGTTTCTAGAGATTTAGCAATATGGTTGCCAGCTTTACGCGCAGCGCGTATCGCAATGTTTAGCATTGGATGCATATGGTTTTTCCCACAAGATGTTAAAGAACAATTTAAAGCGGCGGCGAGTATACCAAAGTTTTACCAAAAGGGAAGTGGTTATTTTTTGAACTCTTGGTTTCACATTACGCGAAGGGTCTGACCATTTTACTTTGCTATGTGTTAATATCTCGCGATTATTTTTAAAGTGGTGTCATATAGCATGTTAGACAATGTAAAAGTCGTTCTGGTTGGTACGTCTCATTCGGGAAATATCGGATCAGCAGCTCGCGCAATGAAAGTGATGGGTTTGAGTCAATTAGTTCTTGTAGACCCTCAATGTGAAGTTGACGAGCAGACCTTAGCACTGGCTGCGGGTGCAGGTGACATCGCAGAAAACGCGACCATCGTTTCTACATTAGACGAAGCCGTAAAAGACTGTGGTTTGGTGGTTGGTTCGAGTGCACGTTCACGTACGCTTGAATGGCCAATGCTTGAGCCTCGTGAGTGTGGACAAAAGTTTGCGATTGAAGGTCAAAAGCACCCAGTCGCATTAGTGTTCGGCCGTGAACGTACTGGCTTGACTAACGATGAGCTTCAGAAGTGCCACTTCCATGTATGTATCCCAGCTAACCCTGAATACAGCTCGCTAAACCTAGCAATGGCAGTGCAGACTCTGAGCTACGAAGTGCGTGTCGCCCACCTTGATATGGTCGCTAGCCAATATCAGCCACAGCAACAAGATGAGTACCCTCGTCACGAAGAACTAGAAATGTTCTATGAGCACCTTGAAAAAGTGATCATTGATACCCAATTTATCTCTAAGGATAAGCCAGGTCAGGTGATGAATAAACTACGTCGTCTGTTCAGTCGAGCTCGTCCAGAGTTGCAAGAGATCAACACTCTACGCGGCATTTTGACTTCAATTGAGAAGAGCAAAAACGACAAATAAAAACCACACAAACTCTAAGGGTGAATACTTGACTAAAATAGTCAACTAAATACTTGACCAATTTAGTCAGGTATGGGAAGATTCCAACCACATAAACAATGTGGATTCGGTGTGATATGAAACTTACATCTAAAGGAAGATATGCGGTAACAGCTATGCTAGATGTAGCACTGCATTCGCAAAAAAGCCCAGTTCCTCTGGCTGATATTTCAGAGCGACAGGGCATCTCATTATCTTACTTAGAACAGCTATTTTCTAAGTTACGTAAAGCTGGCTTAGTTGCTAGTGTTCGTGGTCCTGGCGGTGGTTACCGTTTAGGTGCTGAAGCGAGCGACATCGCTGTCGGAACTGTAATTGCTGCAGTAGACGAATCAGTTGATGCAACTAAGTGTCACGGTCGAGCAGATTGCCAAGGTGGTAGTCGTTGTTTAACTCACACTCTTTGGCGTGATTTAAGCTCCCGAATCAGCAGCTTCTTAAATGACATTACGCTCGGTGAGCTAATGAAAGATAACGAAGTTTTAGAGATTTCTGATCGTCAAGATATCGATCTTGCGGTTAATAATGGTTTTGCACATAAAAATACGAGCACTACAACGATTAGTGCAGCACCTCACGGTGTTAATGCCCGCTCTTAGCGGTCAGTTTTTACATTGGAGTAGAAAATGAAACTGCCTATTTACTTTGACTATTCAGCTACATGCCCAGTCGATCCACGTGTTGCTGAAAAAATGGTTCAGTGCATGACGATGGACGGTAACTTCGGTAACCCTGCATCTCGTTCACACCGTTACGGCTGGCAGGCAGAAGAATCAGTAGATAATGCTCGTGAGCAAATTGCCGATCTACTAAATGCAGACCCACGTGAGATTGTTTTCACGTCAGGTGCTACAGAGTCAGACAACCTTGCTATCAAAGGTGCAGCGCACTTTTACGAGAAGAAAGGTAAGCACGTAATCACGTGTAAAACAGAACATAAAGCGGTTCTTGATCCATGTCGCCAACTAGAGCGTGAAGGTTTTGAGGTGACTTACCTTGAGCCTGAAGCAAACGGCATCATTGATTTAGACAAGCTACAAGCAGCAATGCGTGAAGATACGGTTCTTGTTTCTATCATGCACGTAAACAACGAGATTGGTGTAATCCAAGATATCTCTGCAATCGGCGAATTATGTCGTTCACGCAAGATCATCTTCCACGTTGATGCGGCTCAGTCTGCGGGTAAAATCCCACTAGATGTAAAAGAGATGAAAGTTGACCTTATCTCTCTTTCTGCACACAAAGCATACGGCCCTAAAGGCATTGGTGCTTTGTACGTTCGTCGTAAGCCACGTATTCGTCTTGAAGCACAGATGCACGGTGGAGGTCACGAACGTGGTTTCCGTTCTGGTACGCTTGCTACTCACCAAATCGTGGGTATGGGTGAAGCTTTTGCTGTCGCTAAACAAGACATGCAGAAAGATTATGACCACGCACTAGCACTTCGCGAGCGTCTATTGAAAGGGGTTCAAGATCTAGAAGCAGTAACGGTAAATGGCGACTTAGATCAACGTGTACCACATAACCTAAACGTGAGCTTTGCTTTCGTTGAAGGTGAATCTCTGCTTATGTCTTTAAAAGACTTAGCGGTATCATCAGGTTCTGCATGTACATCAGCGAGTCTTGAGCCTTCATACGTTTTACGCGCTCTTGGCTTAAACGATGAACTGGCACACAGCTCAGTACGTTTTTCATTCGGCCGTTTCACTACGGAAGAAGAAATCGACTACGCGATTGCACAAATCCGTGTAGCAGTAAATAAATTACGCGACATGTCTCCTCTATGGGATATGTATAAAGAAGGGATTGATTTGAACACTGTTGAGTGGGCTCATCACTAATCTCACGGAAATAGAGGATTCGAGGTAACTATCATGGCATATAGCGAAAAAGTAATTGATCACTACGAAAACCCACGTAACGTAGGTTCGTTTGATAAAGAAGATCCAAGTGTAGGTAGCGGCATGGTTGGCGCACCAGCTTGTGGTGACGTAATGAAACTGCAAATCAAAGTATCTGCAGAAGGTATTATTGAAGACGCAAAATTCAAGACTTACGGTTGCGGTAGCGCAATCGCTTCTAGCTCACTAGTCACTGAGTGGGTTAAAGGTAAAAGTATTGATGAAGCAGCTGCTATTAAAAACTCTGAAATCGCAGAAGAGCTAGAGTTGCCACCAGTGAAAGTTCACTGTTCAATTCTTGCTGAAGATGCAATCAAAGCAGCGGTTGCGGATTACAAAAAGAAGCACTAATCGTTTCTACAACGTAATCACTTCAAAAAAGTAATATTTGGGAGCACCCTTTGTGCTCCCCCTGAGTTCTCAATTTATATAAAACACAAGGTTGTAGTATGGCCATCACCATGACAGATACGGCAGCAAGCCGAGTTCAAGCTTTCCTAGATAACCGAGGTAAAGGTATCGGGTTGCGCTTAGCAGTAAAAACTACTGGCTGTTCGGGTATGGCGTATGTACTGGAATTCGTTGACGAGCTCAACGAAGAAGACGAAGTGTTCGAGCATTCAGGTGTTAAGGTCATCATTGATCCAAAGAGCCTAGTTTACCTAGACGGTACTGAGCTTGATTACGTAAAAGAAGGCCTAAACGAAGGTTTTGAATTCAACAACCCTAACGCGAAAGGCGAATGTGGTTGTGGTGAGAGCTTCAATGTATAAACGCCTCAATCGTTGAGCGTTTATAATGAGCGAAGAATAAAATTAGGCTCTAAGTAAAGAGCCTAAACTTAGGACCACCGTTACATGAATCATTTCGAATTATTTGGGCTACCACTTCAGTTTCAACTGGATGGTAGCCTTCTTTCTTCTCAGTTTAGAGATCTGCAACGCCAATTCCACCCTGATAAATTTGCCACGGCTTCTGAGCGAGATCGCTTGCTGGCTGTGCAAAAAGCTGCGCAAATCAATGATGCGTACCAGGTGTTGAAAAATCCAGTCAGCCGCGCTGAATACCTGTTAGTTCAACATGGTGAGGATATTCGTGGTGAGCAGCAGACTATGCAAGATCCTATGTTCCTGATGGAGCAAATGGAATTGCGTGAAGAGCTGGAAGATATCGCCGACAGTTCTGATCCTGAAGATGCTTTGTTTGCATTTGAAGGAAAGGTTAGCAAAATGTATAAACAACAATTAAGCGCTATCCAACAAGAACTCGACAGCGAAGCTTGGTTAGAAGCTGCAGACCGAGTAAGAAAGCTTAAGTTTATTGCAAAATTAAAGAATGAAATCGAGTTAGTTGAAGATCGTTTGATCGGCTAGTTCGTATAACAAGGACACATCCATGGCACTACTTCAGATTGCAGAACCAGGGCAAAGCGCCGCTCCTCACCAGCACAAGCTTGCAGTGGGTATTGATTTAGGTACAACAAACTCATTGGTTGCGTCAGTGCGCAGTGGTGAGGCAAGCACGCTTGTTGATCAACAAGGTCGCAGTATTCTCCCTTCCGTTGTTCACTATCAGTCAGAGTCGTACACCACTGGTGATGAAGCGCGTGTAAATGCACAAACTGATCCTAAAAATACCATTATCTCAGTTAAGCGATTAATCGGTCGTTCACTGTCAGATATTCAACAGCGATACCCATCTCTGCCATATCAGTTTGAAGAAAGTGATAATGGCCTGCCTGTGATTAACACAGCGCAAGGAAATAAGAACCCAATTCAAGTATCTGCAGATATTCTTCGTGCACTCGGTCAACGTGCTGAGTCGACGTTAGGTGGTGAATTGGCTGGTGCCGTGATTACCGTCCCTGCGTACTTTGATGATGCACAACGTGCAGGTACCAAAGACGCAGCGCAACTTGCTGGTCTTCATGTGTTACGTCTTCTTAATGAACCCACTGCAGCCGCGATTGCTTATGGCTTGGATTCAGGTAAAGAAGGGGTAATCGCTGTTTATGACTTAGGCGGTGGTACGTTTGATATCTCTATCCTACGCCTGTCTAAAGGTGTCTTCGAAGTTTTAGCAACCGGTGGTGACTCTGCATTAGGCGGCGATGACTTTGACCATTTAATTGCGGATCATTTCCAAGAGCAAATGGGCTTGTTAGAGCTGACAGCAGAACAGAACCGTATTCTTCTAGACGCAGCAACAGAAGCGAAGATTGGCTTATCTGAAGCTGAAAGCGTTAATGTTGAAGCACTAGGTTGGTCTGGCTCTTTAACTCGTGAAGAGTTCGAAGAGATCATCAAGCCACTAGTTAAGAAAACGCTGCTTTCGTGCCGCCGAGCACTGAAAGATGCGGAAGTTGACGCGGATGAAGTACTAGAAGTCGTGATGGTAGGTGGTTCAACTCGTACCTTACTTGTTCGTGAAATGGTCGGTGGCTTCTTTGGTCGTACTCCATTAACCAGTATTAACCCTGATGAAGTGGTTGCGATTGGCGCATCGATTCAAGCGGATATCTTAGTTGGCAACAAGCCTGACTCTGAGATGCTGCTATTGGATGTTATCCCTCTGTCACTGGGTATCGAAACCATGGGTGGCTTAGTCGAAAAGATCATCCCTCGTAATACCACGATCCCAGTTGCTCGTGCACAAGAGTTTACCACGTTCAAAGACGGTCAAACTGCAATGACAGTACACACCGTGCAAGGCGAGCGTGAGATGGTTGATGACTGTCGTTCACTGGCTCGATTTGCTCTGAAAGGCATCCCGCCGATGACTGCAGGTGCTGCTCATATTCGTGTTACTTACCAAGTGGATGCTGATGGCCTGCTATCGGTTACCGCAATGGAGAAGAGCACTGGCGTTCAAGCTGAAATCCAAGTTAAGCCTTCTTACGGTCTAAGCGACAACGAAGTGGCTAGCATGCTGAAAGATTCGATGACGTTTGCAAAAGAAGACATGCAAGCGCGTGCTCTTGCTGAGCAACGCGTAGAAGCGGATCGCGTTATCGAAGGCCTTATCGCTGCAATGCAAGCCGACGGTGACGAGCTACTTGATGAGCAAGGCAAACAACAACTTGTTCAAGCGATTGAAGCACTGATTGAAGTGCGTAATGGCGACAACGCTGATGCTATTGAACTAGAAATTAAGAATACCGACAAAGCGAGCCAAGACTTTGCTTCTCGTCGTATGGATAAATCAATTCGTGCTGCACTGTCAGGTCAGTCAGTCGATAATATTTAATAGTTAGAGAATAGATAAACATGCCAAAGATTATTGTTTTACCTCACGAAGATCTATGTCCAGAAGGCGCTGTTTTAGAAGCAAAAACTGGTGAGACGGTTCTTGATGTTGCACTGAAGGCCGGTATTGGTATTGAACACGCATGTGAGAAATCGTGCGCATGTACAACATGTCACGTTGTGATTCGTGAAGGTTTTGATTCTTTAGAAGAGAGTGATGATCTAGAAGACGACATGCTAGATAAAGCATGGGGCTTAGAGATGGAATCTCGCTTGGGTTGCCAAGCTAAAGTGGCTGATACGGATCTTGTTGTAGAGATTCCAAAGTACACGTTGAACCTGGCTTCTGAAGACCATTAAGAACCTGTTCTCAGTCATGGCTAATACAGCGATGACTGAGAGAGTTATTGCTTAGACAAACATACTAAGAAAACTGGCCTAGAATATAGATCATAAAGGTGACCAAGCGTCGCTGATAAATATAAGGAAGTGTTATGAGCTTGAAGTGGATTGATTCGCGAGATATCGCAATTGAGCTATGTGATTTGTACCCTGATACTGATCCTAAAACGGTACGTTTTACCGATCTGCATCAATGGGTGCTAGACCTTGAAGAGTTCGACGACGAGCCTAACCACTCGAATGAGAAAATCTTAGAGGCTATTATTTTGTGCTGGATGGATGAGATGGATTAATCCTCTTGTCTAATGATTTGGTCGCGGGTTGGCATCAGTCCAATATAAAACGCAGCCAAGTTAACAATTCTTACTAAAAAAAGCGGACCTTATGGTCCGTTTTTTTATCAAAATGACATTTTCCTCCTACATAATGCTAACATCAGTGAGCTAATAAAAAATAATCAGAATCACACTCTCGAAGTGGTTCATGACAAGGAGAAATCATGTCTACACAGATGTCAGTATTTTTAAGTCAAGAAGCTGCCCAGCCTCAGTGGGGAGCAAGAGCTATTTTATCGTTCTCAGAAGCGGGAGCGACAATTCACATTGGTGAAGGCCACGATCTAGGCGCAGTTCAACGTGCGGGTCGTACGCTTGACGGACAAGGTATCGCATTCGTTTCACTTCGTGGTGAAGGTTGGGATCTAGAAAGCGTTTGGGCTTTCTACCAAGGCTACCGTGGACCAAAGAAAAAGAATGCATTGGAATGGGATGCACTTTCAGAAGCCGATCAAACTGAGCTTGAAGCTCGTATTCGCGCAACTGACTGGACGCGTGACATTATCAATAAAACCGCTGAAGAAGTGGCACCTCGTCAACTTGCGACAATGGCTGCAGAATACATCAAGTCAGTGGCACCAGCGGGCACTGTTAAAGCGAAGATTGTTAAAGACAAGGATCTACTAACCGAAGGTTGGGAAGGCATCTACGCGGTAGGTCGTGGCTCTGAGCGTACATCAGCAATGCTGCAACTGGACTTCAACCCAACAGGCGATGAAAACGCACCTGTATTTGCCTGTTTAGTCGGTAAAGGTATTACGTTCGATTCGGGCGGTTACAGTATCAAGCCAGGCCAATTCATGACAGCGATGAAAGCTGACATGGGTGGCGCAGCAACGATTACTGGTGGTTTAGGTCTTGCGATTGAACGCGGTCTTAACAAGCGCATCAAGCTTATTCTATGTTGCGCAGAGAACATGATCTCTGGTCGCGCATTGAAGCTTGGCGATATCATTACCTACAAAAACGGTAAAACAGTTGAGATCATGAACACTGATGCGGAAGGTCGCTTAGTGCTAGCTGATGGCCTGATGTACGCAAGTGCACAAAGCCCTGAGCTGATCATCGACTGTGCAACGCTAACCGGCGCGGCTAAAAATGCATTAGGTAACGACTACCACGCACTATTGAGCTTTGATGATGAGTTGTCTCACCAAGCACTAACGGCTGCAAACCAAGAGAAAGAAGGCCTATGGCCATTGCCTCTTGCTGATTTCCACCGTGGCATGTTGCCTTCAAATTTTGCTGATCTATCAAACATCAGCTCTGGTGATTACACTCCGGGTGCAAGTACCGCTGCTGCGTTCCTTTCTTACTTTGTAGACGACTACAAAAAAGGTTGGATTCACATGGACTGCGCGGGTACTTACCGTAAGTCATCAAGTGATAAGTGGGCTGCAGGCGCAACGGGTATGGGCGTTCGCACACTGGCTCGTCTTCTTATCGACCAAGCAAAATAATAATAAGGGTGAGCGGTATTTTGTGCCGCTCATTCATAAAGCTCAGATCGAAAGATCTCAGTAATTTCAGTATTTAATAACAAAAAAATGAAGTGAAGGAATCCCTATGGCTCTAGAAAGAACGTTCTCAATTGTTAAGCCGGATGCAGTTAAGCGTAACCTTGTTGGTGAAATCTACCACCGTATCGAAAAAGCAGGCCTAGAAATTATTGCTGCTAAAATGGTTCGTCTTACTGAAGAGCAAGCGAGTGGCTTCTACGCTGAACATGAAGGCAAAGAGTTCTTCCCAGCTCTTAAAGAGTTTATGACTTCTGGTCCTATCATGGTTCAAGTGCTTGAAGGCGAAAACGCTATCGCTCGTTACCGTGAACTTATGGGTAAAACAAACCCAGAAGAAGCGGCATGTGGCACTATCCGTGCTGACTACGCAATCAGCATGCGTTACAACTCAGTTCACGGCAGCGACAGCCCTGAGTCTGCAGCTCGCGAAATCGAATTCTTCTTCCCAGAATCTGAAATTTGCCCACGCCCAGCTCAATAATCGGCACTGCAAATTATTCTAAAGGCTTCACCTCGATGAGGCCTTTTTTGTAAGTGGATTTTACGCTCTCGATAATCAATTTAGTCGTCATTCTCGAAAGCGACGAAGGAGCGTAATCGGGAATCTGTTTTTGTTATTGGAGATTCCAGATACTTCGTTCCTCAGTTCTGGAATGACGGGGAACTTTGGAGCAACCATCTCGTGGTAAATATTATCGAGCAATTGGTGATTATTTACGTCATTCCCGAAAGCGACGAAGGAGTGTAATCGGGAATCTTTGTTTAAATTGGGTAATCTCAGGCCGATAAATACAATTGTTCAAATTTTAATCGCTTAAGTTTGAATGTCTTAATAAACACAGGGTTTTACAATGCTTGTTGAAGTTGCGTAAAGCCTGTACAATTCGCGCCCTTAATTATTGTTCCGTCATTGAGAGGCATCATGACCACAGCTAAAGTCAATCTACTCGATTTTGATCGTAAAGGTCTTCGTAAATTTTTCACAGAAGAACTGAATGAGAAAGCGTTTCGAGCAGAGCAAGTGATGAAGTGGATTTATCACTTCGGTGTCGATGACTTCGAACAAATGAACAACATCAACAAAAAGTTACGTGAGAAACTTCAACGTCGCTGTGAGATTGTTGCACCTGTTGTTTCTGAAGCTCAACACTCTTCAGATGGCACAATTAAATGGGCGATGAGCGTTGGCGACCAAGACGTTGAAACGGTATACATCCCAGATGGTGACCGTGCGACGCTATGTGTATCTTCACAGGTTGGTTGTGCACTTGAATGTAAGTTCTGTTCTACAGCTCAACAAGGCTTCAACCGTAACCTAAAAGTTTCAGAGATTGTTGGCCAAATCTGGCGTGCATCTCGCGAAATCGGCCTAGAAAAAGAAACCGGTCGTCGTCCAATTACTAACGTTGTAATGATGGGTATGGGCGAGCCTCTATTGAACATGAAGAACCTAATGCCATCATTAGAAATCATGCTTGATGATCTAGGTTTCGCACTGTCTAAGCGTCGTGTAACCGTATCAACTTCTGGTGTTGTTTCTGGCCTTGACCAAATGACAGACAACATCGATGTCGCATTGGCTATTTCTCTACATGCGCCAAACGATGCACTACGTAGCCAAATCATGCCGATCAACGACCGTTGGGATATCCAAGACTTCCTAGCATCTGTTCGTCGTTACATTGCATCTTCAAATGCTAACCGCGGTAAAGTAACGGTTGAGTACGTGTTATTGGATCATGTGAATGATGATATGGACCACGCACGTGAACTTGCTGAGCTAATGAAAGAGACGCCTTGTAAGATCAACTTGATTCCATTCAACCCTTACCCGGGGTCGCCTTATAAGAAGCCAAGCAACTCTCGTATTGATCGCTTCCAAAAAACGCTGATGGAATACAACTACACAGTAACCGTTCGTAAGACTCGTGGTGATGATATTGATGCCGCGTGTGGTCAGTTAGTCGGTGATGTGATTGATAGAACCAAGCGTACTAAAATGCTTAAAGCAGCCTCTGAAGCGAACTTGATTGCCGGTGGTGTGATTGAAGTAAAAGCGGTATAAAACGCGATTAGAACCTAAACAAGCCAGAAGTCTTACTTCTGGCTTGTTGCTTTTCTGGGGTGCAGTTTTTGATTTTTTGGACTTCTTGCCCATGCTTTCTTACATTTTTCGTCAAATTTTGGACAAAACCATGAGCTGACGGTAAATTTTGTTTAAAGTGTTTTTGCCTTGTAATGGCATTAGCTTATGATTAACTAATCTTAAATTAATTTAAGTGCTCGCTTGCTACTGATCATCAATATGTCTATTTAGGTTGGCTACTTGATAAACTAGCTTCCTGAGAAGGTCATCCATAATAAATGAATGATGTTCGCCTTTAAGGGTTGATGATTTAGATAGCAGGAAAAATTCCACATAACGTGGGTTGTTAGATTGAGCTTAAACGACAATAAGAAAACGCTCTCCTCAACCTGCGATAATACTTTAGAAGTTCACTCTCTATGAACACAGAACAAGATACACAAGCGCAAGAAAACGTAGCTCCAGCTTTGGAAGCGGGAACGCTGCTTAAGAACAAACGAGAATCTCTTGGTTTAACGCAAAAGCAGATTTCTGATCGCTTGAAACTTCGCGTTACTCTGATCCAACAAATTGAAGAAAACCAATTCGAGTCAGATCAAGTGGCGACGTTTATGCGTGGCTATATTCGTTCATACGCGAAATACGTCAATCTTGACGAAAAAGTCGTATTGAGTGCGCTGCATCATGCCGGTGATGCTCAGCATCAAGAGCAAGAAATGCTGAGTTTTTCTCGTAAGACCAAAACCGAGAAGCACAACAGCCGTATTATGATCCTGACTTGGAGCATTTTTGCGGTCATTGCGGGTATCTCCTCACTTTGGTGGTGGCAGAACCAACAGCAAGACACCCTATCTCAATCTTTAGCGAATACTGAAAGCTCAGAAGAGCTAGCGGTAGAAGAATCACTTGCCCCTGAATTCACCTCTTTGGAAGTGATTGAAGCTGAACAAAACGAAGCGGGTGCTTCTGTTGTTGAAGGTGCTGAAGGCCTTGCTGCGATAAGCGATGCGGAAGAAAGTTCAGATGCTGTTACTCCAGCTGACGAAACTTCTGCACAGCAAGCAACAGAGACTGAACCAACTGCTGAAGTTGCTGCGAATGCAGAAACGGTTGAAGCTAGCACGGCTCCTGAAGCTGTGGCTAACGAACTAGTGATGCAGTTCACCGCTGATTGCTGGATCCAAGTAAAAGATGCAACGGGTAAAACCTTGTCGACTGGCATCAAAAAAGCAGGTCAGTCGTTAAATCTATCAGGAACTGCGCCATATAAAGTGATTCTAGGTGCGCCAGAAGGCGTATCAATGACATTTGCAAGTGAACCTGTCGACCTTTCTGGGTATACTTCAGGCAAAGTAGCTAGAATAACCTTACCTTAGAGTTAATATGCAACACGAATCTCCTATTATTCGTCGCAAATCAACCCGTATTTATGTGGGTGATGTGCCGATCGGTGATGGTGCACCAATTGCTGTGCAATCCATGACCAACACAAGAACAACAGATGTAGCCGCGACCGTTGCTCAAATTAGAGCTCTGGAAAAAGTTGGCGCTGATATCGTTCGCGTATCTGTACCGACTATGGATGCCGCTGAAGCCTTTAAGCTAATCAAGCAGCAGGTCTCTGTTCCTTTGGTTGCTGATATTCACTTCGACTACCGTATCGCCCTAAAAGTGGCCGAATACGGCGTTGACTGTCTGCGTATTAACCCAGGCAACATCGGTAACGAAAGCCGTATCCGCTCAGTTGTTGATTGTGCACGTGATATGAATATTCCGATTCGTATTGGTGTTAACGGCGGTTCTCTTGAGAAAGAGATCCAAGAGAAATACACAGAACCTACAGCAGAAGCGCTTGTTGAATCAGCAATGCGTCACGTAGATATCCTAGACCGTCTGAACTTTGATCAATTCAAAGTCAGCGTTAAGGCGTCTGATGTATTCCTTGCTGTCGGTTCTTACCGTTTGCTGGCTAAGCAGATTGATCAACCTCTCCACCTTGGTATTACCGAAGCGGGTGGTGCGCGTGCAGGCTCTGTGAAGTCAGCGGTAGGTTTAGGTATGCTTCTTTCTGAAGGTATCGGCGATACGCTGCGTATATCGCTAGCGGCTGATCCGGTTGAAGAGATCAAAGTTGGCTTTGATATTCTTAAATCTTTGCGCATTCGTTCGCGTGGCATCAACTTCATTGCGTGTCCGAGCTGTTCTCGTCAAGAGTTCGATGTTATCAACACCGTTAATGCCCTTGAAGAGCGCCTAGAAGACGTGATCACTCCAATGGACGTATCTATCATCGGTTGTGTGGTTAACGGCCCTGGTGAAGCTGAAGTGTCTCACTTAGGTTTAGCTGGTAGTGCACGTAAGAGTGCCTTCTACGAAGATGGTAAGCGTCAGAAAGAGCGCTTCGACAACGATGACCTTGTCGACAAACTTGAAGCTAAGATTCGTGCAAAAGCGTCAGTGCTTGATAAAGCAAATCGCATTGATGTAGAAAACTTAGAAGATTAATACAACGCGATGGGGTGTGATTGTCTATTCGCACTAACACCTGGTCGTGAGAAATTACGGAATAAATACTGTGGCTAAAAATATTCAAGCAATTCGAGGCATGAACGACTGCCTTCCAACTCAATCACCACTGTGGCAGAAAGTAGAAAGCGCAGTTAAAAACGTGGTGAGTGCATACGGTTACAACGAAGTACGTATGCCTATCGTTGAAGAAACAAACCTATTTAGCCGTGCAGTTGGTGAAGAGACAGACGTTGTTTCTAAAGAGATGTACACCTTTGACGACCGCAATGGCGATAGCCTAACGCTGCGTCCAGAAGGCACAGCAGGTTGTGTTCGTTCATGTATTCAAAACAGCCTTATCAACCGTGATGAACAGCGCCTATGGTACATGGGCCCTATGTTCCGTCACGAGCGTCCTCAAAAAGGTCGTTACCGTCAATTCCACCAATGTGGTGTTGAAGTGTTTGGCCTAGACGGTCCAGACGTTGACGCAGAACTTATCATGATGACAGCACGTCTATGGCGTGAGCTAGGCATCGACAAGCACGTTCGCCTAGAGCTGAACTCAATCGGTTCTCAAGAAGATCGCGTTAGCTACCGCACTGCGTTAGTGGCTTTCCTTGAGCAACACATTGATGTGCTTGACGAAGACTGCAAACGTCGCATGCACACTAACCCTCTACGTGTACTTGATACTAAGAACCCTGATGTTCAAGCTATCTTAGGTGACGCACCTCGACTATCTGAATATCTAGGTGAAGAATCGAAGCAACATTTTGCTGGTTTGTGTGAACTTCTTGACGCTGTTGGTATCGAATACCAAGTTAATGAGCGTCTAGTACGTGGCCTAGATTACTACAACCGCACTGTATTTGAGTGGATCACAGACAGCCTTGGTGCTCAAGGTACAGTATGTGGCGGCGGTCGTTACGATGGTCTTGTTGAGCAACTAGGCGGCAAAGCAACCAATGCAGTTGGCTTCGCAATGGGTCTAGAGCGTCTGGTTCTGATGATGGAAACGCTAGAGCTAACAGAAGTTCGTCGTAGCGTTGATGTATACGTAGTTGCTGCTGGCGAAGGTACTATGATCGCGGGCATGCAGTTAGCGAATCAATTACGCGACACCGTTGAAGGCGTGCGTGTAATGAACCACTTCGGTGGTGGTAACTTCAAGAAGCAATTCAAACGTGCTGACAAAGTAGGTGCTGTTGTGGCGCTGGTACTTGGTGAGAACGAAGTTGCTGACAATACAGTTGTGCTAAAAGATCTGGTTGGCGGCGAGCAAGAAACCGTGTCTCAAACGGAAGTTGCAGAGAAAGTTGCTGCGCTAATCTAATTAGCCATTGAGCAAACGCTCATAATGAATACTAACGTCAGCACTATGCTGGCGTTTAAAGAATTAAAGAGGACAGGAAGTGGAACTTTACGATAGCGAAGAGCAACAAGTTGAAGCCATTAAAGATTGGTGGAAAGAGAACGGTAAAGCCGTAATCTTTGGTGCGGTTATTGGTTTAGGTGGTCTATTTGGCTGGCGCTATTACCAAGATTCAGTAGTTGAAGCGCGTGAAGCAGCTTCAGAAAGCTACACCTCTGTAATTTCAGCTCTTGATGTGAAGGGTGTTGATGCTCAATCTGATATTCAAGCTTTCATCGACGCAAACAAAGATGCTGAGTACTCAGTACTTGCTGCTATGCAACTAGCAAAAGTACAAGTACAAGCAGGCGATCTAGCGGCGGCACTTGAACAGCTCGAGTGGGCAAAATCGGCAACTAAGGACGCGGCACTTGCGCCACTACTTACTTACCGTGTTGCACGTATTAAAGCTGAGCAAGGTGAATTTGACGCAGCACTGACTGATCTTGCTGCTATGACAGACGAATCTTGGAAAGGCCGTGTTGCTGAACTGCGTGGTGATATCTCACTTCGTAAAGGCGACACAGACGCAGCATACAGTGCTTACACAGAAGCACAGCAAGCTGTTGACGCTAGCCAAACGCTTCAAATCAAACTTGACGACCTAGCTAAATAAGGCGCTTTGAATGAAGAAGATGTTTCCAAAAGCGGCGTTGTGTGCGATTGCTCTTGGCCTACTAGCTGGCTGTGCGGGTGAAGAAGACACCGTAATCATGGCTCCAGTCCCAACGGTAAACAGCGAGTTCACTCCTAGTCAGGAATGGTCTACGTCGGTTGGTGATGGTGTTGGTCACTACTTTTCAAAACTAACGCCAGAATTGGCTTACGACAAAGTGTTTGTTGCAAGCCGTGAAGGTATGGTTAAAGCGCTTGATCCTGATACAGGTAAAGCGCTGTGGAAAGTCGATCTTGAGAAAGACGTATTGGCTCGTTTATCGGGTGGCTTAACGGCGGCTTACGGTAAAGTTTTTGTTGGTTCTGAAAATGGCGAAGTGATCGCACTGGAAGAATCGACCGGTGAAGAGCTGTGGCGTGTATCAGTCAATGGCGAGGTGCTTGCATCCCCAGCAACTGATAGCAACATGGTCATTGTTCATACCAGTCGCGGTATGTTGATCGCGTTAGATCAAGCAAGCGGTGAACAAAAATGGACCATCAGTACGGAAGTACCAAGCCTAACACTGCGTGGCGATAGCTCGCCTGTTGCAGTTTCTGGTGGTGTATTCTGGGGTACAGCAAATGGTCGTCTAGCTGCGGCTATCGTTGATCGTGGTCAGCTTATTTGGCAACAGCCAGTAGGCACACCAAAAGGTGCAACGGAAATTGATCGTTTGGTTGATGTTGATGCATCTCCAATTGTTCTTGGTGGCACCCTGTATACCGTAGGTATCAATGGTCAGCTGATTGCTATCGACCTTCGTTCTGGTAAGCCAATTTGGAAACGTAACTACTCATCAGCGATTGATTTAGCAAGTGATGGTAGCCGTTTGTTCGTTGTTACCGACAAAGACCATGTGGTTGCGGTTGATGCGCGTAGTGGTACTGAACTGTGGAGCACTCCATTGTTAGAAAACCGCTTACTGACAGCACCTGCTATTATTAATGGTTATGTAGTCGTGGGTGATACTGAAGGTTATCTGCACTGGTTGGATCGTTCATCGGGTGAGTTTGTTGCTCAACAGCTTGTCGATGATAGCGGCTTTGCGGTTGCACCAATTGAACTGCCTGAAGGCTACTTAGTGACGACTCGCAATGGCGATGTAAAGAAACTAACGATTAGCCAATAAAAGCGTGATATAATTCACAGTCGGCTCCTGGTTGGTAACAGCCAGGAGCCGTTTTGTTGTTAAAAATTAATAAACCGTGTGGTTATAGGTAAGAGTTTAAACTTGCGAACAAGTGCTTACCTATAACTACATTTAGAGAAGAAATTGTAGAGGTTGTTATGGTACCTGTTGTTGCTCTAGTAGGGCGTCCGAACGTAGGTAAATCTACGTTATTTAACCGATTGACTCGAACTCGTGATGCATTGGTTGCGGATTTCCCTGGCTTAACGCGTGACCGTAAATACGGTCATGCTCATTTTAGCGAGCATGACTTTATTGTTATTGACACTGGCGGTATCGACGGTACTGAAGAAGGTGTTGAAACTAAAATGGCTGAACAGTCGCTAGCGGCGATTGATGAAGCTGATGTCGTTCTATTTATGGTAGATGGCCGTGCGGGTCTAACACCTTCAGACGTGGCGATTGCTAAGCACCTACGTCAACTAGAAAAGCCTTCAATGCTAGTAGTAAACAAGGTTGACGGTATCGACCCTGATGCTGCAAGTGCTGACTTCTGGCAACTAGGTGTAGAAGACATGTACCAAATCGCTGCGGCGCATGGTCGTGGTGTTACTGCACTTATTGACCTTGCTCTTAACCCATTCGCAGAAGCGCTAAAAGCTGAGAATGGCGAAGTAAGCGACTTAACTGAGTTTGAAGACGAAGAAGAAGATCAGGTTGAATTTACAGAAGAAGAAGCTGAAGCAGAATTCAAGCGTCTTCAAGATCAACCGATCAAACTAGCGATCATTGGCCGTCCTAACGTAGGTAAATCAACGCTAACGAACCGTATTCTTGGTGAAGAGCGTGTGGTTGTTTACGATATGCCAGGTACGACTCGTGACTCTATCTACATCCCAATGCAGCGTGACGAGCGTGAATACGTTCTAATCGATACTGCGGGTGTTCGTCGTCGTAAAAACATCAACGAAACGGTAGAGAAGTTCTCAGTGGTTAAAACACTGAAAGCGATTGAAGATGCTAACGTTGTATTGCTGCTTATCGATGCTCGCGAAAACATCTCTGATCAAGATCTAAGCTTGCTAGGCTTTGCGTTGAACGCTGGTCGTTCAATTGTTATTGCCGTAAACAAGTGGGATGGCCTAGATAACGACGTTAAAGAACGCGTTAAGAAAGAGCTAGACCGTCGCTTAGGCTTCGTTGATTTCGCACGTATTCACTTTATCTCTGCACTTCACGGTACAGGTGTTGGTCACTTGTTTGAGTCTGTACAAGAAGCTTACAAATCAGCGACTACTCGTGTTGGTACTTCTGTGCTAACTCGTATCATGAAGATGGCGACTGATGATCACCAACCGCCTATGGTTCGTGGCCGTCGTGTGAAACTGAAATACGCGCACGCTGGTGGCTACAACCCACCGATTATCGTTATCCACGGCAACCAAGTTCGTAACTTGCCAGATTCATACAAACGATTCTTGATGAACTACTACCGTCGTTCACTAGAAATCATGGGTACACCTATTCGCATTCAATTCCAGAACAGCGAGAACCCATTTGAAGCTAAGACTAACAAGCTGACAATTTCTCAAGAACGTAAACGTAAACGTATGATGAGCATGGTTAAAGGTCGTAAGTAAACCTTTCCAATAGATTTGATACCCGAGCCTGTCTCGGGTATTTTTTTAAGCAAAATTCACGTTAAGCCATAACAATACGTTTTTATCATCATGGCTCAACGAATCAGACTAGATTCCAGAAGAAGAACGATATGACTACTAGCGATTTGATTACACCTGTGTCAGCAATCACACCAACCATCACTCAATTTTGTCATCAGGCTTGGCAGCTCAATGCTAAAGCGCAGTACGTTGAAAGCGATGACAGCAAAACTTACCTGATCACCGACGTGACACCTTTCCACCCAGTGAGTCATATTTGGCCCGATCACCCTGCAGACCAAGGCTTTGTGAATGTTGGTGACGTGCAATTTCCCGTTGAAGACTGCCTTGTTGGTGCTATAGAACAATCTACTGGCAAGCTTCATATCGCAGCAGATATCCCTGTTAAGCGTGATACGGAAGGGTGGGCGTTTGTTGTTGTCCACCAGCTACCTACATCTGCTTCTATGATTAAGGTTAACGACGAAGTCGTGTTGTCGGTTGATAAAGAGTACCAAGCCAGTTTGAGCCGTGGTCACAGTGCTGGCCACATCGCTTTCCTAGCCTTGAATAAAGTATTGGCTGAGAGCTACTGGCGTAAAGATGCGGACAGAAAAGATCCGCTTGGCAGTTACGACTTCAATAGTTATGCACAAGTGACGAGCTTTGTGACTCCAGAGCTGTGTACCGATAAGTATCGCTTAGGCAAAACCCTGAAGAAGCGCGGTTTGAACGTTGCAGACATGCTAGCAAATCTTGATGACATCGAAGCTGATATCAACCAAATGCTTGCGGGCTGGCTTGCAGAGCCGACGCCAGTTGCGATGAGACTAGAAGGCGAGGCGTTAACAGACTCTCGTTACTGGGAGTGGCAGCTTGACGCAGATACTCAGGTCACTATTCCTTGTGGTGGCACACACATTGGAAATACCTCAGAACTTGGTGCGCTGTCCGTTAAGCTGACCCAGCTAGATGGCCAAAACATTGAAATGCTGACGCATGTAATTCGATGATTTAGACTACAGATCGAAATGGCTTGTGCTGTTTATTTTATTTTTACATGTCACTTTTGATATAAATGACTATTTGAAATTGAAATGCAGCATATGTAACTTATGCTTTCGGTGTGTGGTGATATAAATATTCTTTTTGGGGTAGATCGCTGATCAAAATAGATAAAGCGAAAGATCAACCTATGATCTTCGATTGTGTGTCGTACTAATTTAGTGTGTTATTATTAACCAATAACAAGCTTGCATAAGAACAAGTTGTACCCGATTACACAATTGAAAGCCTTAGTGAATGGAACAACAATTTTTATTAGAAGGTCATCGAGCCGTCAATAGCTTGCTACGGAAGCTTGCGCTTGGGATGGATCGCAAAGATTTAAATCACAAGATTATTCAGCTTACCGAGCAGCTTTTTGGGCAGCGCATGGCTTCAATTCTACTGCTCAACTCAGAGTCTAAAACGTTACACCTTGAATATGCCCCAAACCTGCCTGATTTTTACAATCAACAGATTGAAGGGGTAGGAATTGGTGCGGGGATAGGCTCTTGTGGCGAGGCAGCTGCGCTTAAGAAAGCAGTGATGATCTCCAACATAAATGCACACCCAAACTGGGCACCTTTTCTGGCCCTCACCAATCAAGCGAATTTGCATGCCTGTTGGTCGGTCCCCATTATCTCGTCACGCGGTAATGTGTTGGGTACCTTCGCTATTTATAGTCAGTACATCTCTGAACCACATGAATTTGAGCTCGAGATCTTAGAACTACTGGCCTCCCTGTATTCGGTAGCACTAGAAAAGTTCGAGTTGGAGAATCAGCTTAACTTTTTCGCCAATCGAGATTCTTTAACCCATTGCTTGAATCCTCGTGCACTGTTCAATGAAGCCGAAAAAGTGTTGGCTAAGCGATGTTTTTCAGAAAAGGTGATGGCGTGTCTGTTTGTGGATGTCGATAAGTTCAAATCAATAAATGATACCTATGGCCACAGTTTCGGTGATGATGTGCTGTTGGCGGTTGCCGAAGTTCTTGATGAGGCAACCACAGCATGTGCCAAGATAGGGCGTTATGGTGGCGATGAGTTTGTGGTGTTCTCTTGCTTTGATGATCAAGAAAGCGTTGTTAGCTTCTACCACAGCTTAGAGAAAGCACTGCAACAAGCGCTTTTTATCAATGATGTGCAGTTCTCAGTGAGTGTTGGGTTGTCTTGTGACAAAGATCCTCAAGGATTAGACCAGTTGATCGCACAAGCTGATAAGAACATGTACCAAATCAAGCAAGCGAAGTCTCAGCGGTAGTAGATTGTAAAAATAGTAGTGAATTAGGAAATGCTAATGAGTGAAAATATCTGCCCTAAATGCCAGTCTGAGCTAGCTTGGGATGGCAAGTATCACTGTGAAAGTTGTCAGGCTCACTTTACTAAAGTTGGGTTTTGTCCTGAGTGCAGCAGCCAACTTGAGAAGCTTCAAGCCTGTGGTGCGGCGAGCTATTTTTGCAACGGTGATTGCAACGAGTTGAAATCTAAGTCGAGAGTAAAATTCGAATTTCAACCTGCGGAATAGCCTTAAACAGCATGGTTTGAACGACCATCGGTGATGTTATACCAGAGACCCAATACCAAAGTGTTGGGTCTTTTTTGTATCTGAAGAACAGGAATGTGTCATCTTGGTTCATTCCCACCGTCACTGCACCAGTATGAAACATAGTTACATGATTGCTATGCACTCTATTGGTGTGAGTTTCTTTTAAATTCTATTAATACAATTACTTATAAATAATTTCATTGGTTTATAAGTTTGGCACTCTTCTTGTAATTCTGTAATTGAATAACAAAAATACAATTATGGAGTAATATCATGAACAAGGTGTTCAATTTATCGCTAGCTGCACTGTGTACAACACTTTCATTTTCTTCTGCAACAGTGTTTGCTGCTGATGAGACCATCAAGGTCGGTGTTCTACACTCACTCTCTGGCACCATGGCGATCAGTGAGACAACGCTAAAAGATACCGTGCTAATGCTCATCGAAGAGCAGAACAAAAAGGGCGGTTTGCTTGGTAAGAAGCTAGAGCCTGTCGTGGTTGACCCTGCGTCAAACTGGCCGCTATTTGCTGAGAAAGCGCGTGAGCTTATCGAAAAAGAGAAAGTGGATGTGGTGTTCGGTGGTTGGACGTCGGTATCACGTAAATCCATGCTACCTGTCTTTGAAGAACTCAACAGCATCCTTTTCTACCCAGTACAGTATGAAGGTGAAGAGTCTTCTAAAAACGTTTTCTACACCGGTGCCGCGCCAAACCAACAAGCGATCCCAGCAGTGGATTACTTGATGGAAGAGCTTGAAGTCGAGCGCTGGGTACTTGCAGGTACCGATTACGTTTATCCACGTACAACCAATAAGATCTTAGAAGCCTACCTAAAAGATAAAGGTGTCGCAGAAGAAGACATCATGATCAACTACACGCCATTTGGTCACTCTGATTGGCAATCTATCGTTTCAGACATCAAAAAGTTCGGTGAAGCTGGCAAGAAAACCGCTGTGGTTTCTACTGTAAACGGCGATGCGAACGTACCTTTCTATAAAGAGCTAGGCGCTCAAGGCATTTCATCTGAAGACATCCCAGTTATTGCATTCTCTGTTGGTGAAGAAGAACTGTCAGGCATGGACACAGAACCATTGGTTGGTCATCTAGCAGCATGGAATTACTTCATGAGTGTTGATACTGAAGCTAATGAAGAGTTCGTTGAAACGTGGCAGTCGTTCATCAAGAGTGAAAAGCGTGTCACCAATGACCCAATGGAAGCGCACTATGTTGGCTTCAATATGTGGGCTCAAGCGGTCACTAATGCGGGCACAACCGATCCTGAATCTGTGCAAGATGCCTTGATTGGCGTGTCTGTACCTAACCTTTCTGGCGGCTACTCTACCATGCTGCCAAACCACCACATTACTAAACCAGTCCTGATCGGTGAAATCCAAGACGATGGTCAATTCGATATCGTTTGGGAAACCACTGGACTAGTGGCGGGTGATGCTTGGTCGAGTTACTTACCTGAATCGGCAAAACTGTTCTCTAGCTGGTCGAAGCCATTCTCATGTGGTGCGTTTAACGTCGAAACGAAGAAGTGTTCTGGCGGTAACTAGATCGTCAATTCAGGAATATTGAGCCTTCCGGTTTGGGAAGAACGCGTCTGTTTAACGGGCGAAGCGAACGGAAGGCTCATCGTTTCAGGTAACAACCACTATCCACACATCCTCCAAGTAAAAATAACAATATCTAACTTGGTTGGTTAAGGAAGCAGGGATGAAAAACGTATTAAACGTATTTAAAGTGCTGTTGCTCATGGCAGTCAGTGCTCAGTTGGCTTTTGCTGGAATAACGGATGAAGCTAGCTTTACCAAGGCGCTAGTTGGCAAGAAAACATCGGATAAAGAATTAGCTATCGATTGGGTGATTGAGACGCAAACGGGAGACGTGTCGAAAGCTATTTTAGATGGCTGGTTAAACGGAAACCTTTACTACTTCAATGAGAAACAGAGCGAGCAGTACAAACAGCTCTACCTCATTCAAAGTATCAAAACAGCGACGTCAGCTCAGTCAGTATGGGATGATTCAACGCTTAATATCGAGAATGCGAGACAGTTTAAAAAGGTTCGTGTGAATAACAAACTTCGCGGGATATTACGCGGGGAAATAGCCTCGATTGGACTGAACAGCGGCAACCCTGATGTGCGTTATAAGGCGGTTTTGGATTTGTTAGGAACCAAAGACGCTGACATTATCGAACGACTAACTGAACTCAGAGCCAATGAATCAGATGGCAAAGTAGCTGAGCTAATGGATTTGTCGTTAGCGATTGCCACTTCTCTTAATAACAGTGCCACCATTGAAGATCGTGTGGCTTCAATTGAACGAGTTGGCGACTTCAAACAATCCGTCGTGCTAAGGACGCTAAACCAACTGCTCAACAGCGAGCAAGATCCAAAAGTATTGGCCGCGGCAGAGCGTGCTCTTGATAGCTATCAACAGAGCCAAGCACTCTATTCGGGCGTTGAGACCGTATTCTTCGGTTTGAGCTTAGGCTCGGTATTGGTACTGGCAGGCATTGGCTTAGCGATTACCTTTGGTGTGATGGGCGTTATCAACATGGCTCATGGTGAGCTGATCATGATTGGCGCTTACACCACCTATGTATTGCAGTTGTTGATGCCGAATCATATTGGCCTAGCGCTGATACTTTCCATTCCTGCGGCATTCATTGTTTCTGGCTTAGTGGGCATTGCGATTGAGCGCAGTGTGATTCGTCATCTTTATGGTCGCCCATTGGAAACCTTACTCGCGACCTTTGGTATTAGCTTAATCTTGCAGCAGGCTGTTCGTTCTATTTTCTCTCCTTTGAACCGCTCAGTGAGCACGCCTGAATGGATGTCTGGAGCACTTCAATTAAACCCAATGTTGTCCCTGACCTACAACCGCCTTTACATCATTCTCTTCTGTGGTTTGGTGTTTATGGGCTTATTAATGGTTCTGAAAAAGACACCACTAGGTTTGCAGGTTCGTGCGGTTTCTCAAAACCGTGGCATGGCTCGTGCGATGGGTATTCGTTCAGAGCGAGTTGATGCGATGACCTTCGGTTTAGGCTCTGGCGTTGCGGGTGTTGCAGGCGTGGCACTGTCTCAACTGACCAACGTTGGCCCTAATATGGGACAGGCGTACATCATCGACTCATTCATGGTGGTGGTATTCGGCGGTGTTGGCAACCTATGGGGCACGCTAGTCGCAGGCTTAAGCCTTGGTCTGTTCAATAAAATTTTAGAACCATGGGCTGGTGCGGTTCTCGCCAAGATTCTGGTACTGGTTTTCATCATTCTATTTATTCAAAAACGCCCACGCGGACTCTTCCCGCAACGTGGTCGTGCGGCTGAAGGTTAAGGACAACATCATGCAGTCAAAATCATTTGTACTTTCGGCAATGCGTGGTGACAAAGGTGGCCAACTGACCATCCTTGCCATTCTAGCGGCCGTTATTCTTATCCCACTGGCTAACACCATGTTACCAAGTGGGCACCCGCTCCATGTAGAGACTTTTACTATCTCGCTGATGGGCAAATATCTGAGCTACGCAATGTTGGCGTTGGCGCTCGATCTGGTGTGGGGCTATCTCGGAATCTTGAGCCTTGGCCACGGTGCTTTCTTTGCGCTTGGTGGTTATGCGATGGGCATGTACTTGATGCGTCAGATTGGTGACCGTGGGGTTTATGGTGATCCAGTCTTACCAGATTTCATGGTGTTCCTTGATTGGTCTGCGTTGCCGTGGTTCTGGCAGGGCTTTGACCAGTTCTGGTTTGCTTGCCTGATGGTGGTGCTAGTGCCGGGCGCATTGGCTTACTTGTTCGGTTATTTAGCTTTCCGCTCTCGTGTGTCCGGGGTGTATCTTTCTATCATGACTCAGGCATTAACTTACGCATTGATGCTGGCATTTTTCCGCAACGAAATGGGCTTTGGTGGCAACAACGGACTGACGGATTTCAAAGACATCATCGGTCTGAGTTTGCAGAGTGATGCGGTCAAGATAGGTCTGTTTGTCGCGACTGGTATTGCGCTTATTCTCAGCTACATAGCTTGTCGCATGGTGGTGACCAGTCGATTAGGTCGTGTGGCATTAGCGATTCGTGATACGGAATCACGCACTCGCTTTATGGGCTATGACGTCGATGGCATCAAGCTGTGGGTCTTCGTTCTTTCTGCGGTTATCGCCGGTATTGCCGGGGCTTTATATGTCCCTCAAGTGGGTATTATCAATCCGGGAGAATTTGCTCCTCTTAACTCGATTGAGATTGTGGTTTGGGTAGCCTTAGGCGGTCGTGCCACTCTGTTTGGTGCCATTGTCGGTGCATTGATCATCAACTACGCCAAGAGTTGGTTTACGGTTGAGTTCCCGGAGGTGTGGCTGTTTGCTCTGGGTGGACTATTCGTACTCTCAACCATGTACTTCCCACAAGGTGTGATTGGCTTTGTCAGTGAAAAGTGGCAGCAGCTGCGCAAGGCATCAAATGGGAAAAACCAAGATAAAGATAAGGATGATCAGCACAAGGCCAAGGAGGTGATCGCATGACCACATTTAATAGCGTAAAGGAATCGGTTCAGGCGTTGACTCGTCGAGACGAAGTCTTTGATTACCTCAAACCCGATATTCATCCTGCCATCGATACTCGACATAACGTGCTATTGTATGTCGAAGGCGTCAACAAAAGCTTCGATGGTTTCCAAGCGATAAACGACCTCAACCTTTACATCAAAGAGGGAGAGCTACGCTGCATCATCGGCCCTAATGGTGCAGGTAAAACAACCATGATGGACATCATTACCGGGAAAACTAAGCCAGATACTGGCGAAGTATGGTTGGGTTCGAACATCAACTTATTGAAGATGAACGAAGCCGAAATCGCCAATGCAGGCGTTGGGCGTAAATTCCAAAAGCCGACTGTGATTGAATGCTTAACCGTGTGGCAAAACCTTGAGTTGGCCATGGCCGGTGACCGTTCAGTGTGGGCGACTTTCACTGCTGTGATGTCTGGTGAACAGAAAGACAAATTGACCTCTGTGCTTGAGCTGATCCATTTAAAAGACGAAGCGGCTAACTTGGCAGGTAACCTGTCTCACGGACAAAAGCAGTGGTTAGAGATAGGCATGTTACTGATGCAAAACCCTAGGTTGTTGCTGGTGGATGAACCCGTTGCAGGCATGACTCACCAAGAGATGGACCGTACCTCTGAGTTACTCAATTCACTGGCAGGTAAGCACTCGGTTGTGGTAGTTGAACACGATATGGATTTCGTTCGTTCTATCGCAAGCCATGTCACTGTACTTCATCAAGGTCATGTGCTGGCTGAAGGCACCATGGACCAAGTGCAGGCTCACCCAGAAGTTAAACAAGTTTATCTCGGAGAATAGGATGTTAGAGGTTAAATCAGTTAATCAATATTACGGTGAGAGCCACACGCTGTGGGATTTGGACATGCAGATCCCAGAAGGTAAATGCACGGTGCTAATGGGGCGAAATGGTGTCGGTAAAACCACCTTACTGCAATGCATTATGGGGTTGGTGAAGGTTGAAAGCGGTGACATCTCCTTATCGGGTGAGTCACTTTTGAAAACCGATGCCGAGGACCGTCCACGCCAAGGGATCGGCTATGTACCGCAAGGTCGCCAGATCTTCCCAATGCTCACTGTTCAAGAAAATCTAGAGGTCGGTTTACCGATTCGTAAAAAGGGTGACCGCAAGATCCCTGAATTCATCTTCGATATTTTCCCAGTGTTAAAAGAGATGCTACATCGTCGCGGTGGTGATTTATCGGGTGGCCAGCAGCAACAGCTAGCGATTGGGCGTGCGCTGGTGGTTAATCCAAAGCTATTGATCTTGGATGAGCCGACGGAGGGTATTCAACCCAATATTGTGCAAGAGATTGGCGACATCATTCGCATGCTCAACGAGAAAATGGGGCTCACGGTTCTGTTGGTTGAACAGAAGCTGCCGTTTGCAAGAAAGGTCGGTGACCGTTTTTGCATTATCGACCGTGGACGCCAAGTAGCAGAAGGTGAAATGACAGGGCTCGATGAGTCCTTGATAAAGGAGTACCTAACCGTATGAATTCTCTCTTTTCTCCGAATGAAGTAAGCAAGGCTTCTTTAGTAGAAGCTTTATCTTTGAATGAGACCATCGAACAAGATATTCGTGATGGTTGGCAAGCGAGTTTAAACCTCACCTTTGTCGATCGAGGTGATAAAACCGTATTAAAGAATCGTCAGCAGTCTGGTCCGCTTGCGGTGCAACGCCCCCTGTATCCTGATGGGGAAACGTGTCACACCTACTTACTCCATCCCCCCGGCGGAGTGGTAGGTGGTGACACTCTCAATATTAACGTGAATCTTGAGCACGGTGCTCACGCGTTGATTACCACACCCGGTGCGACCAAGTTCTATCGCTCAAACAACAAGTACGCCAAGCAGAAGCAGACCCTACGAGTGAAGAAAGATGCACGCTTGGAATGGATGCCGCAAGAGAACATCTTTTTCCCGAATGCACACGTTCGTTTAGATACTGAAATTCGCCTAGAAAAGGGTGCACAGTTTTGGGGTTGGGAGATGCACTGTTTTGGACGCCCTGCACAGAATGAGGGATTCGAGCATGGTCATCTCGTTGGGAAAACAGAAATCTATCTTGATAATCAAAGGCTTCTGACTGAAGGCTTTAATTTTCATGGTGGCGATAAGTTAATGATAAATATGGGGTTACTTGATTATTCAATGATGGGAACCTTTTATATCACCTCAAATGAGAAGCAAGATCTAGAGTTGGTACAGAGCTTGCTCATATCTATTACACAGCAAGCTTCACAGCAATCAGTTACATCAAAAACGTCGAGTGAACCCACATTAATATTGGGTGCTACTCAGATAGAAGGATTGATTGTGGTGCGAGCCTTGGGTAATTGGAGTGAAGATATCCTCCAAGCCTTTGGTCAGATTTGGCAAGCAACTCGCTCTCATTTATGTGGTACGACTCCTGATTTACCAAGGATTTGGGCGACTTAGCGATTAGCCCTATTTGTACCGAGGGCGACTTCCGGCCCTCGGTACATTTTTTCAAGCTTGCTGTGATTGAATCCCACTTACTGCTCATGCGTTTCTGAGCAATAAGAAAACAACACTAACAGCGGGCAGCTAAATGGAATTAACACCAAGAGAAAAAGATAAGCTACTTATCTTCTGCGCAGGAATGCTGGCACAGCAGCGTAAACAGAAAGGCTTAAAACTCAACTACCCAGAATCTATTGCTCTGATCAGCAGTGCCATTCTTGAAGGTGCCCGTGAGGGGAAAACCGTTTCGGAATTGATGGATTTTGGACGCACACTGCTTACCGTCGATGACGTTATGGAGGGGATCCCTTCCATGATCCCAGATGTACAAGTCGAAGCGACTTTTCCCGATGGCACCAAGTTGGTGACCGTTCATGAACCTATCGTGTAGGGAGAAGAAATATGGCTGGATCCACCAAACAATATTCAGGCTTAGTGCCCGGAAAAGTAGAAACCGCTCCCGGTGATATCACTCTAAACGAAGGCCGAGACACGACGTCCGTAAAGGTTCAAAATATAGGCGACCGTCCCGTGCAAATCGGCTCTCATTACCACTTCTATGAAGCAAACCCTTCGCTGATCTTTGACCGAGAAGCCACTAAAGGCTTTCGACTCAATATCCCTGCGGGCACCGCTACCCGTTTTGAACCGGGTCAGTCACGTAGCGTCGAGTTAGTGCGTTATGCCGGTAAGTTAGAGATTTATGGCTTCCAAGGAAAGGTGATGGGCAAGCTCTAAGCGCTCCCATAGAAAGAATTAAAACAACAAAGGATTGATCATGGCGACGATATCCAAACAGGCTTATGCCGAAATGTTTGGGCCTACAGTCGGTGACCGAGTGCGTCTTGCTGACACCGATTTATGGCTAGAAGTTGAAAAGGATTACACCGTATACGGTGATGAAGTGAAGTTTGGCGGAGGTAAAGTGATCCGTGATGGACAAGGGCAAAGCCAACGTCCAAGTGCCGAAACTCCAGATTTGGTGATCACTAACGCGATTGTGTTGGATTACTGGGGCATCGTAAAAGCCGATGTCGCAGTCAAAGATGGTCGAGTTCAGGCATTGGGCAAAGCGGGCAACCCAGATGTTCAACCGGGCGTTGATATTGTGATTGGCCCGGGCACGGAAATTTTAGCAGGCGAAGGTTCAATCTTGACTGCTGGTGGTATTGATTCACACATTCATTTTATTTGCCCACAACAGATTGAAGAAGCACTGGCGTCAGGTGTGACAACCATGATCGGCGGTGGCACTGGACCAAACACAGGTACTAACGCGACCACATGCACACCGGGGCCTTGGAACATGCACCGCATGCTAGAGTCACTCGATCAATTCCCGATGAACTTTGGTTTGTTAGGCAAAGGCAATGCCAGTCAGCCAGAAGCACTACGTGAGCAAGTAGCGGCAGGCGCGGTGGGTTTGAAGTTACACGAAGACTGGGGAACCACTCCCGCTTCAATCGATACCTGTTTGAGTGTGGCTGACGAGATGGACGTACAAGTAGCGATTCATACCGACACTCTGAATGAATCTGGTTTTGTTGAATCGACACTTGGCGCAATCGGCGACCGCGTGATTCATACCTATCACACCGAAGGTGCGGGCGGTGGTCATGCTCCCGATATTATTCGTGCTGCAGGTGAGCCGAACGTTTTGCCTTCCTCAACCAATCCAACACGCCCTTACACCATCAATACCGTCGATGAGCACTTAGACATGTTGATGGTCTGTCATCACTTGTCACCATCGATTGCTGAAGATGTCGCGTTTGCTGAATCTCGTATCCGCCGTGAAACCATTGCCGCAGAAGACATTCTTCATGACTTAGGTGCCTTTTCGATGATCGCTTCGGACTCACAAGCAATGGGACGTGTAGGCGAGGTGATCACTCGAGCTTGGCAAACTGCGCACAAGATGAAAGTTCAGCGCGGCAGCCTAAAAGAAGATTCAGACTACAGCGATAACTTCCGATTAAGACGCTATGTCGCTAAGTACACCATCAACCCAGCGATCACTCATGGTATGTCTCATGAAATCGGTTCTATCGAAGCAGGGAAATTAGCAGACTTAGTGTTGTGGAAGCCCGCTTTCTTTGGTGTGAAACCTAGTGTGATTTTGAAAGGCGGCATGATCGCCATGGCGCCGATGGGTGACCCAAATGCTTCAATCCCAACACCTCAGCCAGTCCATTACCGTTCAATGTTTGGTAGCTACGGCAAGGCATGTCAAAACACATCGATGTTGTTTGTCTCTAAAGAAGCCAAAGCGCAGAACATCGATAAGCAATTGGGTTTGCAGAGTTTGATTGGTGTAGTGAGCAACTGCCGAAATATCAGTAAAGCCGACATGAAGCTCAATGATTGGATGCCAAAAATTGAGGTGGATTCTCAGACGTATCAAGTACGCGCCGATGGGGAACTGCTGACATGTGAGCCTGCAGAAGAGCTGCCAATGGCTCAGAGATATTTTTTATTCTAATAGCTCGGCTGAAGGCTGTTATTTTAGCGCTGAGCTGAAGGCTCTTGTTCTAGCTCTTAGCTAAGGGCTTTTAGGCTGAAGGCTCCTAATTTAAACGTTATAAATCTCACAAGGAGATTGAGGTAATAGCATGATTGAACTGACTCAACTGAATACTCAAATACAAAATGCACCGGACGGCTACTTAAGCCTGCCGATCGATAGCCGCATTAAGAGCCGTCTTAAGGTGATGCTCGATGACGGGCGCAATGCCGGACTGTTTCTACCACGAGGTCATATCTTGCGGGGTGGCGAACAACTCTCAAGTAAATGCGGTTTAGTCGTAGAAGTGAAAGCGGCACCAGAAACCGTTTCGACTGTTTACTGTGAAGACTTGCTCCTGTTAACGCGAGTGGCGTATCACCTTGGTAACCGTCATGTTCCGCTGCAAGTGGAAGCGGGTTGGGTTCGTTATCAACACGACCATGTTTTAGATGAAATGGTTGAAGGCTTAGGCGCGAAAGTGACCACTGAGAAACAACCGTTTGAACCAGAAGGCGGTGCTTATGGCGGTCGCTCTGGTGGACATCATCACCATCATTAATCGAGTCATTGATGACTCACTAAACGATTTATATAACAACGATATTAATAACAATAATACCAATCACAGTAAGTAAGTGATCAACAATAGCGCAGAAAAAAGGCTTGAGAACAAGGCATAATTTTTCGATAAGTAGTTATTCTACAATCAAAAATTATAACGCAGTTATCGAGCATTTTAGCAAGCTAGGGTGAGCAATTATTTACTACGATTGGTATAAAGCAAGGAACTCGCGATGAACTTTAAAACAGCTGCAGGCTTATGCACTTTCACAATAGCTTCTCTAACAACATCAACGATGGCTTTCGCTCACCCAGGACATGGGGCGCATTCAGTTCATGAGTCTCACTCGTTTATGTCTGGCTTAACTCACCCTGTGACTGGCATGGATCATCTGATCATGCTGATCGCTTTCGGTTTATTAATTGGCGCATTGTCATTTTCCACCAAGACAAAAGCATCTCTGATTGGCGGTGGATTGGTGTCTTTAGTGGTAGGGCTTATCGCAGGCCAAGCCCTAGGTTTCTCTGTGATTGTTGAGCCTGCCATTATCGCTTCTCTGTTTGTCGTCAGCTTATGTTTATGGCATGTATTCTCACCATCAACCAAGCGTGTAAACAGCGTATTAGTTGCTTCGATTGCTATGTTGTTTTTCCATGGTTACGCACACGGCGTTGAAGCCGCGAGCAACCTGACTCAGTTCGCAACAGGCATGAGTATCAGTGCTTTGGCTCTGATGGTTATCGGTACTTTTGTTGGTCGCGCGGTTTACTCTAAATGGTTGTCAGTCGGCGTGGCTTCAGCAAGCGCACTATTGCTGTTAGGCGCGTAGGCTCTCGAACTTATTTGATTCTGGAAGACTGAGGGCACGATTATGACCACAACAGAAAATGTAGCCGTCTATCGTCTGTTTCAATTGATCAGTCCATCGTTGCCGATTGGTGGGTTCACTTATTCGCAAGGCTTAGAGTTAGCGGTTGAAGCGGGGTGGGTGACCGATCGCAACAGCATGGAACAGTGGCTTAATACCATCGTCAGTTCCAGTGTCGCAACTTTGGAATTACCTATCTTAGAGCGTCTTTATCACGCGCTAGAAAAGGGTGAAATCGATGAGATTGAGCATTGGTGTAACTACTTATACTCAAGCCGTGAAACCAGTGAATTGCGAGCGGAAGAGAAGCAGCGTGGGCATGCATTGAACACCTTGTTGAAGCGCTTGGATATCGATATTTCGCTGGTGGATTCTGTTGATAGTCATCCAAACCAATTGTTGGGCATGTGTATGGCGGCTCAGCATTGGGGTATTGATTTAGAGAGCCTCAAGCAGGGTTATTTATGGAGTTGGCTTGAAAACATCGTTACCGCAGGGGTCAAGTTAGTGCCTTTAGGTCAAACCGATGGTCAGTTGGCATTGATTAATATCACCAACACCTTTCCTGAGGTGATCGAAAAGGCCCGCACGATAGAAGATTGGATGATAGGCAGCTTTTCGCCTTCGATGGCATTAGCGAGTTCATTGCACGAAACACAATACACACGACTATTTCGTTCGTAGCGGTTAGCGCGAACGATGTAGCAAAAAGAATATAAGGAAGTAGACAATGGAAAGTTATAAGCAACCACTTCGAATTGGTATTGGCGGCCCGGTAGGGTCTGGTAAAACAGCGCTATTAGAAGTGCTTTGTAAAGCGATTCGTGACAAGCTCAATATCGCAGTGGTAACCAACGACATCTACACTCAAGAAGATGCCAAGATACTTACGCGAGCAGAGGCTCTAGAACCAGATCGTATTATTGGTGTTGAAACGGGTGGCTGTCCGCACACGGCGATCCGTGAAGATGCGTCGATGAACTTAGCTGCGGTAGAAGAGCTTGCCAAGCTGCATAAGAACCTCGATGTGGTATTCGTCGAAAGTGGCGGTGATAACTTGAGTGCGACGTTCAGCCCTGAATTAGCCGATCTTACCATCTACGTGATTGATGTAGCGGAAGGGGAGAAGATCCCACGTAAAGGCGGACCGGGTATTACGCGTTCTGATCTGCTGGTTATCAATAAGATCGATTTAGCACCATATGTGGGTGCGTCACTTGAGGTGATGGAGCAAGACACACAACGCATGCGTCCAACCAAGCCATACGTGTTCACCAACCTCAAAGAGAGCCAAGGGCTAGACTTCATCATCAACTTTATTGTGACTGAAGGAATGCTAACCATGAAGGAGCCTTCTACTACTGAGTAGGGTTGGAATAGGTTAGTTTTTTGAAAGCGTTAGATACTAAAAAGCCCTGTCGATTATCGATAGGGCTTTCTGGTTTGAAACGTTAGGTCGAACTTAAAGCTCGCTCTTAGTCACTCTTGTGGTCACTTGCGACTCAATCACACCGTCTTCAACTTGAGTGGTTATCACTTCACCGACTTCGACATCGTTAATCGATGATACCGTCTTGCTCGATTCTGAATGAGTAATGCTGTAGCCACGCTTTAGGGTTGCCAGTGGACTAACGGTCTCTAACTTCTCTGCAGCCATAGCGAGCTGGTGGCGAGTGGTTAGTAATGTCTTGTCCATTGCATCCAATAGCTTTTGCTCTGAACGTTGCAGATGCAGTTTCTGTTCGCCAAGGCGTTTCACTGGCGAGTTCAATTGAAGCTGGTGCTGTTTACGTTCAACACGCTGTGCATGCTGTTTTAGGTATTGAGTCATACCACGACGCAAACGCATATCTAGGTCATCAAGCTGCTGACTCTGCTTTTGAAGTTGGTAGCTAGGGTGTTGCTTCTCTAAGCGGTATTTCAACGTTTGAGTGGATTGTGCTTGTTTGATTAACACATGACGAATCGCACTCACCAAGCGAGCACGTTTAGAGGCATAAGCTTGCTCTTTATGACTGTTGTCACGGCTAACCAATTCTGCAGCAGCTGACGGCGTTGGAGCACGCATATCTGCGACGAAATCGGCGATAGTGACGTCAACTTCGTGGCCAACTGCGCTGATAATCGGGATCTGGCTTGCTGCAATTGTGCGAGCAACGATCTCGTTATTGAAGCACCATAGGTCTTCCAGTGAGCCGCCACCACGGCCGACGATTAACACATCACACTCATTGCGTTCGTTAGCGCGTCCAATCGCTTGGGCAATCTGAATCGCCGCCTCTTCGCCTTGAACCATGGTCGGGTAAACCACAACCGGTAGCGAAGGATCGCGCCTTTTTAGTACATCAAGAATATCAAACAGCGCTGCACCGGTTTTAGATGTGATAACGCCAACACGTTTTGGGTGTTCAGGAAGAGCTTGCTTACTTGATTGAGCAAACAGTCCTTCTGCGGCAAGGTTCATCTTCAGTTTTTCAAACTCTTGCTGAAGCTTACCGTCACCCTCTGGCTGCATGCTTTCGATGATCAGTTGATAATCACCACGTGGCTCATAAAGAGACAGGCGAGCTTTGACTAGAACTTGATTACCATTCTGGGGCTTAAAGGTGACACGGCGGTTATTGCCACGAAACATGGCGCACTTAACTTGAGCGCGAGAGTCTTTAAGCGTGAGGTACCAGTGACCAGATACAGGTGCAGAGAAGTTTGAGATTTCACCAACGAGCCAGACTATTCCCATTTCGTTTTCTAATAGGAGACGAACCTCTGAGTTGAGGCGAGAAACAGTAAAGATGTTTGGATTAGTCATAGAAGCACTATCTTTCCTTGAAGGAAGGTCTTTCTTGGAATCTCACAGGGCGTGAGTATGGAAGATAGCGGCAATATAATACATAGCAAGGGGGTAAATGCAAATTAAAAGTACAAAAATGTGTAGCCAAGCGATTTCGCCGTGCGTATAATCCGTCTGCAATATCAAATCCAAATAACTTTATTATGCGAAACGATAAAGTTGGGTTTACTCCTTTTAACACCTTTGTTGTGAGATATTGCAAATGCTACGAATCGCAAAAGAAGCTTTAACTTTTGATGACGTTTTACTCGTCCCAGCACACTCAACCGTTCTTCCGAACACAGCTGATCTTCGCACTCAGTTAACGAAAAACATTTCTTTAAACATCCCAATGATCTCTGCATCGATGGATACTGTTACGGAAGCACGCCTAGCAATTGCCCTTGCGCAAGAAGGTGGTATTGGCTTTATTCATAAGAATATGTCAATCGAGCAGCAAGCTGAAATGGTTCGCCAGGTTAAAATTTACGAAGCTGGTGTGGTTTCTCACCCAGTAACAGTAAGCCCTGACGCGACAATCGCTGATGTTGTAGCCCTTACCCAAAAACACGGCTTTGCCGGTTTCCCTGTTGTTACTGAAACAAACGAACTTGTTGGTATTATTACTGGCCGTGACGTTCGCTTTGTTACTGACCTTTCTAAGAAAGTTGATGTAGTAATGACACCTAAAGCTCGCCTTGCTTCTGTTAAAGAAGGTGCAACTCGTGAAGAAGTTCAAGAGAAAATGCACGAAGCGCGTGTTGAAAAAGTTCTTGTTGTAAATGATGACTTCCAACTTACTGGAATGATCACTGCAAAAGATTTCCACAAAGCAGAACGTAAACCAAACGCTTGTAAAGATGAGCGCGGCAGCCTACGTGTAGGTGCAGCTGTTGGTGCTGGCGCTGGTAACGAAGAGCGCGTTGCTGCTCTAGTTGAAGCTGGCGTAGACGTTCTACTTATCGACTCTTCACACGGTCACTCTGAAGGCGTACTTAACCGTATCCGCGAAACTCGCGCTGCATACCCTGATCTACAAATCATCGGTGGTAACGTAGCAACTGGCGCTGGCGCTCGTGCTCTTATCGAAGCGGGTGTTAGTGCGGTTAAAGTAGGTATCGGCCCGGGTTCAATCTGTACGACTCGTATCGTTACTGGTGTTGGTGTTCCTCAAGTAACAGCAATCGCAGACGCAGCTGAAGTAGCTAACGAATACGGTATTCCAGTAATCGCAGATGGCGGTATCCGCTTCTCTGGCGATATCTGTAAAGCTATCGTTGCTGGCGCATCTTGTGTGATGGTTGGTTCAATGTTCGCGGGTACTGAAGAAGCACCGGGTGAAGTTATTCTTTACAACGGTCGTTCTTACAAGTCTTACCGTGGTATGGGTTCTCTTGGCGCTATGTCTCAAGGTTCTTCTGACCGTTACTTCCAATCTGACAACGCTGCAGACAAGCTTGTTCCAGAAGGTATTGAAGGTCGTATCGCATACAAAGGTCGTCTAAAAGAGATCGTTCACCAACAGATGGGCGGTCTACGCTCAAGCATGGGCCTAACGGGTTCTGCAACTGTTGAAGACATGCGTACTAAAGCTGAGTTTGTTCGTATCTCTGGTGCGGGCATGAAAGAATCTCACGTACACGATGTTCAAATCACGAAAGAAGCACCTAACTACCGTTTAGGTTAATAATACGTCCAAACGTTTGAATAATGTGCTGATTTAGTCGGCACATTAATATACCAATCGTAGTAAATAACTGGTCATCCTAGCTTGTTAAAAACCTCGATAACTTCGTTAGAATTTTTGATTGTAGAATAACTACTTATCAGAACTCTTTGTCGAATAGAGCAGCCTCGTTCTCAGGCTTTTTTCCTACGCTATTCCTGAACACTTACTTACTGTGATTGCTATTATATCTACCGCCTGTTTTGTTAAAAGTCCGATTTTCTCAAAACACGTGGTTAAAGATATCTAACGAAAACGTTTGCTTTATTTCTTGAAGAGTTAATCAGAGGTGAGTAAACTCACCTCCGTTTTATCACATAGCCAATAAGACTGCTTACAATGACTAAAAATATTCATGACCAACGTATTCTAATTCTAGACTTCGGTTCTCAATACACACAGCTAGTAGCTCGTCGTATTCGTGAGATCGGTGTTTACTGTGAACTTTGGAGCTGGGACGTAGAAGAAGCGGATATTCGTGAATTCAATCCAGACGGCATCATCCTATCTGGTGGTCCTGAAAGTGTAACGGAGGAGAACTCTCCACGTGCACCTCAGTACGTATTTGATTCAGGTGTTCCTGTATTCGGTATCTGCTACGGCATGCAAACTATGGCTGAGCAACTTGGCGGTAAAGTAGCAACGTCTACTGAGCGCGAGTTCGGCTACGCAGCGGTACAAGTGACTGGCGAATCTGCACTTTTCGCTGACCTTGAGTCTACTCAAGATGTTTGGATGAGCCACGGCGACAAAGTAGTTGAGATTCCAGCTGATTTCACAAAGATCGCTGAAACAGACACTTGCCCATACGCTGCAATGGCAAACGAAGAGAAGAAGTACTTCGGTGTTCAATTCCACCCAGAAGTAACACACACTAAAAACGGCCTGAAAATGCTTGAGAACTTCGTTCTTAACGTATGTGGTTGTGAAGGTCTGTGGACTTCAGCTTCAATCATTGAAGATGCAGTTGCACGTATTAAAGAACAAGTAGGTGACGACGAAGTTATCCTTGGTCTTTCTGGTGGTGTTGATTCATCTGTAGTTGCGATGCTTGCTCACCGCGCTATCGGCGACAAACTAACATGTGTATTTGTTGATAACGGCCTTCTTCGTCTAAACGAAGCTGAGCAAGTTATGGATATGTTTGGTGACCAGTTCGGCCTAAACATCATCAAAGTCGATGCAGAAGATCGTTTCCTTAAAGCTCTGGAAGGCGAAGCTGAACCAGAAGCTAAGCGTAAAATCATCGGTCACGTATTCGTAGATATCTTCGATGAAGAGTCTAAGAAACTATCTAATGCTAAATGGCTTGCTCAGGGTACTATCTACCCAGACGTAATCGAGTCTGCAGCATCTAAGACAGGTAAAGCACACGTAATCAAATCTCACCACAACGTTGGTGGCCTTCCTGATGATATGGAAATGGGTCTTGTTGAACCTCTACGTGAGCTGTTTAAAGATGAAGTACGTAAGATCGGCCTTGAGCTTGGTCTTCCATACAACATGCTTTACCGCCACCCATTCCCGGGTCCTGGTCTAGGTGTTCGTGTTCTTGGCGAAATCAAGAAAGAGTACTGTGATCTACTGCGTCGCGCAGATGCTATTTTCATTGAAGAGCTTCACGCTGCTGACCTTTACCACAAAGTATCTCAAGCATTCACGGTATTCCTACCAGTACGTTCAGTTGGCGTAATGGGCGATGGCCGTAAGTACGATTGGGTTGTATCTCTACGTGCCGTAGAAACTATCGACTTCATGACTGCTCACTGGGCACACCTACCATACGACTTCCTAGGTAAGGTTTCTAACCGTATTATCAACGAAGTTAACGGCATTTCACGTGTTGTTTACGATATTTCTGGTAAGCCACCAGCAACTATCGAGTGGGAATAATCTCTTAGAGATTTAACCAGCTTTGATTAAGATCTTAAGCCTCGAACTCAGTTTGGGGCTTTTTTCTTTTCGATTGATTATATTGATTCATTACATTAAAGGCTTATGAGCAATACCTCGAAATCAAATGAACAATAACTAGAAACCAAATGAGTTGGAAACTAGATATCAGCTCAAGAAACCATGAGACGCTTTGTTGTGCTGAGCCATGTATCAAAAAGATCACTCGCACTTTTTATAAATTCACACAGCTACAGCTAGGCCATTCCACATGTGAAGCATACTCTTTGATGGACTTATTAAGGACAGATAAGAGAATCCATCATGTTAAAAATCAAATATTTGGCGACAGTACTGGGCTGCACATTAGCAGCGCAAAGTCATGCGTCTTTGAACATTCAACCTGATCCGCAAAACCCGAATGGTTACCTTGTTGAAAAGTCGGCTTTACAAGCTGCTGAACAAGCGAAAACATCCGATCCTATGTATGCGATCTGGTCACAGGCCCTTCAAACTCGCCCGAATACAATCGTTGAAGCGATTGACCCCGGTTCCCCCTCGAATCCTGAAAACATAAAGCGTGTAGAGCGCGTGTTCCCACAATCTGAATGGGACTTCCTCACTCAGATGGCAGCGCCAGAATACACCTACACTCGCTTCTTACGTGCGATCGGTAAATTCCCAGCGTTCTGTGGAGAGTACACCGATGGCCGTGACTCCGATGCCATCTGTAAGAAATCCATCATCACGGCCTTTGCTCACTTTTCACAAGAGACGGGTGGGCACATCGCGATAGGCAACACCTCTGATAATCCATTAGCTCTAGAAGAGTGGCAGCAAGCGCTGGTGCATGTTCGCGAAATGGGTTGGTCTGAAGGCCAAGAAGGTTACACCACAGGTTGTGGTCAGAATGATTGGCAGAATGCCCGTTGGCCATGTGCTGCGGGGCAGGGTTACTTCGGACGTGGTGCTAAACAGCTTTCTTACCATTTTAATTACGGCGCGTTCTCTGAAGTGATGTTCGATGGCGATGCGACGGTGCTTCTCAATAATCCGGGCTTAGTGGCGGATTCTTGGTTGAACTTAGCGTCTGCTATCTGGTTCTTTTTAACACCACAAGCGCCTAAACCGGCAATGCTGCATGTAATTGACCGAACATGGACACCATCTCAACGTGAATTGGATGCGGGTATTGGCTATGGCTTTGGTACCACAATCAACGTGATCAATGGTGGTATTGAATGTGGCGAGCAGAACAAAGACAAAGGCCAACCCGTTAACCGTATTCGTTATTGGGAAGGGTTAGCTGCGCACTATGAAATTCCGGTAGAAGCGGATGAAGCCAATACTTGTTGGCAGCAAACGCCTTACGGAAGCTTAAACCTCAACGGAGCAACGGATGTGTTGTACACCAACTGGGATGGTAACTGGAAATACTACGCAGACCGCCCAGAAGGTTACTCGTTTGAGTGTGAGCTTGTTGGTTTCCAAACGGCTTATTCCGCACTGGTGGCTGGTGATTACGAGAAGTGTGTGACCAACTTCTATGGTTCTCATGCGAGTTGGCCTGAAGTGAAAGTTGTCGATAAGCTGGATCCGGTAGATCCTGGTACTGATCCGGGTGGTAATGGTTGGAGTGCGACCAAGGTTTACAACGCGGGTGACCAAGTGACGCATAACGGCGCAACCTATGAAGCGAAATGGTGGACACAAGGGGATGACCCTGCCAATGGTGGCCCTTGGAAACTAGTAGCGGGCGAGCCAACACCACCAGTTGTGACAGATCCAACGCCTGTTGATCCTGCCCCTGTCGATCCAGAACCAGTAGACCCAACACCAGTTGAACCACCTGTTACCGAGCCGCCTGTCGTCGTTGACCCATCGGTGTTTATCACATGGCAAGCGGGCGTTAGCCAAGTGAGTAACGGTGATAAAGTGACGCATAACGGCAAGTGTTTCTTAGCTAAAAACGGTCCGGGTGTTTGGGAAAGTCCTGTTCAATCGAATTGGTTCTGGGATGAAATTAGCTGTAATTGATCGTTTGAATACTGAAAAGTGGTCTAACCGACGAGTTCAGTAGTACGACCATAATGATATAAATAGTCAAAAGCCGAAAGTTTCTACTTTCGGCTTTTTTTCGTTTCGAACTTGGCTATCTAAGGAGGGCTGTTGGTCTATTTGGCTATGTTGAAGCGCATTTAAAGACTAATTATCCAGTTAGAGGATAAAGTTCTGTACAAATGTCGATTGTGAATTTATATTCAAATTTAATTTATATTTATTCTTTTATTTTAGGGTTAAGGTGTACCTATGGAACAGACAGATATCACGTCACTCATCCCCATTGTGATTACTTTGGTGTTGTCGTTGGCGACAAGGAATGTGGTGATAGGCCTTTTTGCTGGCGTGCTAAGTGGCGTTGCGATGCTGACTGGCATGTTTAGCGAACTCAATCCGCTTGATACGTTTGGTACCATGGTTAAAGGTTACTTAGTCCCTCAATTGACTGATAGCTACAACGCTGGCGTGATCATGCTGTTGGTGTTCATCGGTGGTTTTGTTGCTTTGATGGAGAAATCGGGTGGTGGTGTTGCGTTTGCAAAACGTGTTACTCAATGGGTAAGCAACAAATGCCAAGCTCAAATCTCAGCATGGTTGGGTGGAATCGTGATATTTTTCTCAGACTTAGGTACTCCGTTAATTGTTGGCCCTGTTTTTCGTCCCCTTTTCGATAAACTGAAACTTTCTAGACAGAAGCTAGCATTCATCATCGACTCAACCTCGTCGCCCGTCGCTATTCTTATCCCTTTCATTGGATGGGGCGTTTACATCATGAGTCTTATCCAGAAAGAATTTACTGCGTTGAGCGTTAACATGTCTGACTGGGATGCCTTCATCGGTGCGATTCCTTTTCAGTTCTACGCATTCCTAGCGATTTTCATCGTCCCGTTAGTGTCCGTTAAAGGTTTAGACTTTGGGCCAATGGCAAAAGCCGAGCGTGATTGCCAAGCGGGAATCGATACTGGCGTGAATAGCGAATCACTGAATCCGTTCTCGCATAAAAATGCAAAGGCATCTTTTGTCTGGGCACCATTGTTAGTGATGCTGGTGGTGTTGTGTGCCATGTTGGTGCCACAAGGCTTCCCATTCCAAAAGGTCGCAGGTTCATCGTTCAGAGCGGCATTATCATCGGCTTATTTCTTTGCGGCGATTACATTAATTTCGTTAATGGCTTACTACGGTGTAAGAAAGTTGTCTGATGGTGTTTCTGTGTACTTAAAAGGCATGGGAAACATGATGCCAGTCGCGATCATCTTGGTATTGGCTTGGGCATTAAGCACCGTTGGTAAAGAGTTGGGTGCGGCAGCTTATATTGCTGAGCAAGCACAGAGCGGCTTTCCATATTGGTTAGTACCTGCGGTCGCGTTTTTATTATCGGCTATCATTTCATTCGCAACGGGATCGTCGTGGGGAACCTTCGCGATAATGATGCCATTGGTTATTCCAACCGCGATTGCGATAGATGCTCCGCTTCTCGTCGCAATTGGCGCTGTGTTGTCTGGTGGCTTGTTTGGTGACCATTGCTCACCGATTTCTGAAACCACGATTCTTTCTTCAACCGGGGCAGGGTGTGATCAGTTTGAACACTTTAAGACGCAGCTTCCTTACGCATTGATGAACGGCTCTATTGCTCTGATTAGTTTTGTAGTCGCAGGCTTTACGGGAAGTGCATTGGTTGTGTTAGGCGCTCTTGTTGCTCAGTTGATTGTCGTGACGTTGTTAGCCAAGCGCGATGCGAGTAAAAACGCTTCTTCAGACGTTCAATCTCAAGTGTCTGAGTCTAAAGCTCAACAAGCATAATTTAAGATAACGGGTGAGAGAGTAGATACGGGATGCGAGTAAACGAGTAACGAAAAGCTCGCTCTCTTGTTCTTCATTTCACTTACTTGCATCTAAGCAAACTTCCGTCATTCCCTACAGTGAGGAACGAACGTGATAGGGAATCTCTTTAGTGCGCCAAACGTGCTTATATCGAAGAGGAGATTCCAGATATTTCGTCCCTCGATTCTGGAATGACGCTTCAATCGAGACCTGCTCCTCTTATCCCGCTTACTCGAATCTAAAGACTCTTTTCGTATCTCGCATCTCGTTACTCGCATCTTTTTCATAGCGCGACAGGGAATTTGTTCATTTATAGGTTCTATGAATTAATTAGCGTTGTTATGAAACTAATCTTCCATAAGATCATTTACACAATCTTAGTTTTCGATAACTGGATTACCTAGTTGTACGGTTTATAGATTAAAATTTTCTGATAATTTTTATCGCTTTTTTTTAATCAACCACTTTAATAAGGTAAATTCGCAATGTCGACCAAACTAGCTAACCCAGCGCCACTAGGCTTAATGGGTTTCGGTATGACCACTATTCTTCTTAATATCCACAACGCAGGTTTCTTTCCAATCGATTCAATGATTCTTGCTATGGGTATTTTCTACGGTGGTTTGAGCCAAGTTATCGTGGGCACAATGTGTTTCAAACGTGGTGACACGTTCGGTACAACTGCGTTTACTTCTTACGGCCTATTCTGGTTGTCTTTGGTTGGTTTAATCGTGATGCCTTACATGGGCCTACCTGCAAGCCCTGCAGCATTCATGGGTTGGTACCTACTACTATGGGGCATCTTCACAGGCTTCATGTTCATCGGCTCTCTATGCTACCCAGTGGCGAAGCAAGTAGTATTCGGTTCACTAACTATCTTGTTCTTCCTACTTGCAGCTCGTGATTTCACTGGCAGCGAACTAATCGGCACTATCGCTGGTTTTGAAGGTATCTTCTGTGGCGCTTCAGCTATTTACTTTGCAATGGCACAAGTAATCAACAACGAATATGGCCGCACAGTACTGCCTATCGGTGAGAAGAAAGCACCTCAAATGGCAACACAAGAAATCGCTGCTTAATACTCTAACTCGGGAACAGTTAGTTTGTTATAAGCCATTTATTGGTTATGAATAAAACAAAAGGGGTTAGCCGAAATAGCTAACCCCTTTTTTATGCGTTATTAATAGCACTATTTGTTAAAGCGATCTATTTGCTAAGGAAAGCTTAAGCTGAAGGTTGCTCTACAGGTTTAGTGTCTGCAGCTTCTGCTTCTGGAGACTTGCCTGTTTTACGCTTGTACTTCTCTTCCCAGTAAGTTGCACCTTTAATGCCTAGTTTTACAGGGTTGAATGTGTACTCAGTTACGCCTTGTTTCTGCTGTTCTTCGTAGTCAGCTAGAGCTTTAAGCGCAGGCTTAGACATGAAGAAGATGATCAGAATACCAACGATGTTTAACCATGCCATCAAGCCAACACCAACATCACCCATTGCCCATGCAAGGTTCGCTGTTTTAACTGTGCCATAGAAAACGGCAGTGATAAGAACAAGCTTAAGTACGAACATCATGCCAGGGATCTTGATGGTACGACGTAGGTAAGCAATATTCGTTTCTGCAATGTAGTAGTAAGCAAGAATCGTTGTAAATGCGAAGAAGAACAGAGCAAATGCGATGAATGGCTTACCAATGCCTGGTAGTGCACTTTCAATAGCAAGCTGTGTAAATACAGGACCATTCGCACCGATGTTTGCTGCTAGGTTCTGAACAAGGAACACACCCTCAGCACCGCCGTGAACGTTGTAAGCACCAGTGATGATGATCATGAACGCTGTAGCTGAACATACTAGAAGTGTATCGATGTAGATAGAGAACGCTTGTACTAAACCTTGCTGAGCTGGGTGATCAACACTTGCAGCAGCTGCCGCGTGAGGACCAGTACCTTGACCTGCTTCGTTTGAGTAAACACCACGCTTAACACCCCAACCAATTGCAGCACCGAAGCCTGCCATAGGTGTGAATGCATCACCAACAATCATTGCGAAAACAGTTGGCACTTGGCTGATGTTTAGCAGAATGATAACGAACGCGATGATGATGTAAGCCAATGCCATGAAAGGAACAACGATCTGTGTGAAGTTCGCAATACGTTTAACACCACCAAAGATGATGAAAGCAAGGATGATAGCAACAACAGTACCGGTGAAAATTTTAGCGAAACTGAATGTACCGACAGCTGTTTCAATCATGTCACCTGAACCAAATGCAGCTTCTACAGCATTACCAATACTGTTTGACTGAACACCTGGAAGCAAAATACCACATGCAAAAATAGTCGCGATTGCGAAGATCCATGCGTACCACTTCTGACCCATTGCTTTTTCAATGTAGTAAGCCGGACCACCACGGAACTGGCCTTCGTCTTCTTCTTTGTAGATTTGCGCTAGCGTAGATTCTGCATAAGCAGTCGCGGCGCCAAAGAAGGCTACAACCCACATCCAGAATACTGCACCTGGGCCACCGAAACCGATAGCGGCAGCAACACCAGCAATGTTACCTGTACCTACACGGCCAGATAGCGAAACGGCTAGAGCTTGGAAAGACGAGATGCCTTTTGATGAGCTTTTACCCGATAGTAGCAAGCGCCACATTTCAAAGAAGTGACGGATTTGAACAAATCGAGTCATGATGGAGTAGAACAAACCTGCACCTAAACATAGGTAGATAAGTACTGGGCTCCAGATTATTCCATTCAAAAAATCAACGAATGACTGCATGAGTATTTTCCCTGTTAGTTTTGCTTATGATTGTTTTTCGAACAACACAATACTTCACTTGTAACCTGAGTGTTAAATTATTTAACTGCCTATTAGGATTACTGTGACATAAAGCATGTTACAGGGAGTGTTTGTTAACGCTTAGTGCTAATTTGATAATCGTTTCATTAAAATTGATATGCAATTGGTTGTTTTTAGTGTCGGTTTGTAAAGTGAATAAATAGTGATTAATACAAATTTTCGAAACTCACAATATGTGTCAGAAGGGAAAGTAGAAGAAAAATGAGAGGAAACGTTGTTCAGTACTAATGACTGTTAACACATTACGACGGTAAAGACGCAAGAATATATCACCGATATAGTGAAATTAGGCAGGTTTAAGGGGAGGTATTATTTAAAATATCAGTAGTGATTTTTAGAACTTTCCGTAAGGATTACCGCAATCAGAAATCGTGAATCAATCGCCTGTTTTAAACGACTTTAAATCCTTTTCCAACCAAAGCTTGAGCGAACTCAGACTGAGTGTTTGGATCTCCGTGAATCAAATGTACCTCTTTGGGTGGCACGGTTATTTCTTCTATAAATCGATTGAGATCATCTTTATCAGCATGAGCAGAGTAGCCAGACATACTATGGATCTGAGCCTTCACCTCAACGTGTTGGTTATCGATGGAAACCTGTTTTTCTCCTTGTTGTAGCTCTCGCCCGAGCGTTCCGTGAGCTTGATAGCCTGCTAAAATTACATCGGTGCGTTTATCGGGAAGTAAAGCTGATAAGTAGTTCATTATCCTACCACCCTGACACATCCCAGAAGCTGCGACCACAATCGCGGGTTCACCTGTCGACTTGAGGCGATTCACGATTTTCTTGTGCATTCTATGTCCATCGACGGTAATGCACTGCTCAAAAGCGAGTGGGTGGCGTTTCAGTTCAAGACGCTGCTTTGCTTCTTGTCCCCACAACTCTTTAAAACGTCGGTATGAACGCGTCACTTTTTGAGCCATCGGAGAATCGAGAATAATAGGAATATCGCTACTGAGTTGATGCTCAAAGATCAGGTGTTCGATATCAAAAAGCAATTCCTGCGTTCTGCCGATACTAAATGCCGGAATTAGAATAACGCCACCGTCGAGCAGTGAACGATCAATGATTGCTTTGAGACGCTCAGCTCGCGTAGCAATATCATCATGTGTACTGGTGCCATAAGTGGATTCGATAAACAGATAGTCGGCTTGTCGTGGTGGCTTTGGATCGGGCAGTAGTGGTGTGTTACTTGGGCCTAAATCGCCAGAGAAGACTACCACCTCTTGGTTGGGTAACTTAATCTCGATATAGGCAGAACCTAAGATGTGCCCCGCAGGTTGAAAGCGAGCATACAGAGTATTTGGCCTATCATGATCCTTTCCGTTGTTTTGCTGTTTAGACGTGATTGGAAACCATTCCCCGTAAGGCCTGGGAGCAATTAACGAATGAATCTTTTTGAGTATCAGCTTCGACTGTTTATTGCTGAGTCCTTGCAGCTTTAAGCCATCCTCAATCATTAAAGGGGCAAGTTCAGCGGTGGCTTGCGTGCAATAAATCGGTTGGTTAAACCCACTGGCGAGTAACCAAGGTAATCGGCCAATATGATCAATGTGAGTATGGGTCAGCAGCAGAGCGTTGAGGTGGGATGTTTCAAATTCAATATCAAGAGGGCGAGTGTCCGCACCTTGAAGCTTTTTACCTTGAAGATCTAAACCTTGAAAAAGGCCACAATCGATGAGCACCGCTTGGCCTGAATCTCTTAATTCGTGACAAGATCCTGTGACAGTATGTTTGCCACCATGGTGAATCACTTCCATCGTTTACTCCCATTGCTCTATAAGGCAGATAACGCCTGTTTTTATTTTGCGGATAAGCGCCAGCAAGTAAAACAAGAACAATGAGAGTTGCGATCGTTGAGTGTCTTTTTAAGTAACTGAGCGATGACTCAGTGGTTTCGTTGCGAGTTAGTTCGTAGAAGAACGATCTGAATCCAACTCTGTTTTTTGCTGCGCCTCTAAACGAGCCACTTCGGCATCAAGCTCTGCTATTTTCTCTGCCATGAGTGCGTGACAGCGATTGGCCAACTCTCTCGCATCGCTAAGCTTGTATCCGGATACATCGATAGGTTCCAACATCTCGGTGATCACAATGCCATTATTGGCACGATTAAAGTCGATCTTATTGTGCGTGGTGCTAGTACACATCGGGGTGATAGGCACACCAGCTTCAATTGCCATTCGGAAAGCGCCTGTTTTGAATGGCAGTAGTCCACGCCCTTTACTACGGGTTCCTTCCGGGTAAACCCAAACAGACAGATCTCTCTGATGAATCGCTTCCGCCACTTGCTTGATGGTATCGCGTGCTTTGGATTTGTCTTCGCGGTTAATCATGATGTTACCGGTGATCCAATACAGCAGGCCAAAGAAAGGCACGTACAACAAATCGCGCTTGCCCAATGAAACGGTGCGCGGTCTTAGCATTCCTGGATCGGTCACAAAGTCCAATATGCTTTGGTGGTTAGAGATGTAGACGCTGTTTTCTGGTGTTGGGGCATTGTCTAGGCCGCGCTGCACCAGTTTTACACCGATGATCTTTTGGAGTTGGTTGAACCAACGACAGAAAACGTACACATGCTTGGGGTTCTTGGGGCTAAACAAGCAGTAAACAAAAGCACATAGAGTGGTGAAAATAATAAACACCGTAGCCAAAATAATACGAAGAACAGCAAGCACAATTCACTCCTTACTCACCGCAAGATGGCAGTGATTAAATAGTTTTAGATGCTTGAAGTCTTCACTCTATTTAACCGAATTGCAACAATTAACTGTGATAGGGGGCTATTTTTAGATCTTTATATAAAACAAGGACTAACAATGGATGCTTGACACAGTTATCGAGCTTACACGTGTTCACCAGTAATGGCTCATGATCACCAATACTGTTTATTTGGATCCGATTTTTCTACCCATTCCGGATCTTGACGCGACTCTAAATAGAGTTGTAGGCCGTTATAAGACATGAAAGCTGCAGGGCCGCCGAGGTGCTCGAAATAGTCAAAATACTCATCTTCGAGAGCACAAAGGTGGGCTAAATCTTTAACCTTGTTAGCCAGGGCCCACTGAATAGCAAACACAGGCGCTATTGAGCCTGAAATATTCACCTCTTCGACGTTTGGGTTAAACATTGAATTAGCTTGCTCAAGCAATATCTCTTCTTGTTCAGACTCCTGTTGCAGCACCTCTTCGACGATCTCCGAGCGCTTGGTATTAGAGACATTCTTGTTCAGCTTGGCGATTCGCAGTGCGTAGCTAAACCTTTCTGATGAAACGATGTCGACAAGCTGCGACAACAGCTCTTTGTCTACGCCTGCTGCCTTGGTGAAATAGTCGATACATGAATTGATTGAGGCATAACGAGTACCGTCAAACTCAAAGCCACTGGTTTCGTCGTATACCTCAAGTGGGATGTCATCAACCGACAAAGGCCAGCCTTTATAATCGACGCGTTGCTTGGCGATTTGATACATCTTCCAAGCGCTGCGCCCAAACCCACCGAGCGTCGAACCCGAGAAATCAGAATCAATAAGCTCTTGCTCCGTCCAGTTCTCACCGATGCCAAGGTGCTTAGCGTACTTGTCTATCAGAGTGTGTTTTATCTGATCGCGCACAGACCAAATTGAGGTCAGATTCTTTGAATAGTTAATTCTCGCACACTCATTACAAGCCGGCAGTGCTATCGGTGAATGGCCAATCTTGGCAACTGCCTGCGCTGTCTTAGGAAATTCAACAAGGTTACTGGAAGGCTCACCACAAAACCAACAGCTGTGGCGCAGATTGAATGGGGTATCTATGTGCGAGTATGTGTTCATTAGTTTTCTATCGGTTTGGTGCTTGAGGCGAGTTAATCATCTTCAAACAATTATCTCTGTTCGCACGTCAGCTTGCACCTTGTTTGTTTTTGTTTTTCTGACGAGATCAATTCGAGGTGTGACTCGCCTGATGAACTCATTAGGTGGATATTGATATAAAACAGTCACTAACGATAAATATTGCTCGGTGTGGCTGAACTTGCATGAGCTGCTAGCAATCGCCTAAGCTCCCCATTACTATTGAGATAGACTCCTTACTCCAATAGCGCATATGTCCTCATCGATTCCTTTTTACGATAAAAATGCTCACACACTTTGCCAGCAGTACAACTCAGTGACGTTCGAGACGGTGCATAAAAGCTGGCAAGCTTATTGGCCTTTAGAGGGCGATAAAGTATTAGATGTCGGTGCTGGGAGCGGTCGTGATGTGCTATGGATGCACAAAGCCGGAGCTGATGTTATTGCGATAGAACCAAGTGCTTCATTACGCGAACAAGGCTCGAAATATACAGGCCCAAGTGTTACCTGGATTGATGATTCACTGCCTTCGCTTAGCCGCACTGAAAACCTCGGAATGCGTTTTGACTTGATATTGGTCAGTGCGGTTTGGATGCATCTCGCTCCGTCTCATCGAGAGCGCGCATTTAGAAAGTTGTCTAACTTGCTAGCTCCAAATGGCAAGTTGGTGATCACTCTGCGTCATGGGGAGTTTCAAGACGACCGAGAGGGTTATGAGGTCTCGGTTGAAGAGCTTGAGCGTTTGTCGAAGAACAGTGCTTTGTTGGTGCGTCATGTTGATAACAGCCAAGACACCTTGAAGCGCTGTGAGGTTTGGTGGCAAACCGTGGTGATGACCTTGCCAGATGATGGCTCCGGTGATTTGAACAAGGTGCGCCACATTATTGTGAATGACAACAAGTCGGCCACATACAAGTTGGCTTTGTTGAGAACATTACTGCGAATTGCTGATGCGCATTCAGGCGCTGTGATTGATCGAACTGATGGAAAAATTTCTCTACCAGTGGGCTTGGTTGCTCTGTATTGGGTTAGGCAGTTTAAGCGACTGATTGATATCGACATAGAAGGCGCAGGGATTCAGCAAAATAGCAACACAACGAAGGGACTTGGGTTTGTAAAAGAGGATGGGTGGAATAAACTCAAACACTTAAGTGCTGATGATCTAGCGATAGGCGCTATGTTTCTCGGCGATGAAGCTAAGGCTCTACAAAAGCTATTTTCACAAACGATCAGCACCATTAAATCAGGACCTGTGACTTTCATTTATCAAGGCTCGAAAGACAACCGACTATTCGATATATACCCACCTCACAAACGACGGAAGAGCCGAGAATCACTGGTCATTGATAGTGAGTTCTTAGAAAGTTTTGGTTATTTTACTCTCGATGAAAGCCTGTGGGAGTGCTTTAGAATCTACCACTCGTGGATTGAACCGCTGGTGGTGAATCAATGGGTCATGGAGATGCAGCGTTTCGAGTTGAACCGACAGCGAAGCATTTCACTACAGACTTATCACGACTGCTTGGTATGGATCGATCAAAACCATGATACTCGCGATGTGCGTAAACGTGTCGAGCAACTTAGATCTGATCGTGCAGACATTGTCAGCGTGTGGAGTGGAAAATCATTAAAAAATGAGTATCACGTTGATCACTGTTTGCCTTTCGCTTACTGGCCAAACAACGATAAGTGGAACCTCTTTCCTACTACAAGCAAAGAGAACTTAAGTAAAAGTGATAAAGTTCCTACGGCTGAAAAGCTGCGCTCGTCTAAGTTGAGGATTCTAGAGTGGTGGCAACTCGCTTGGAACGATTCGGCTCATTTTGAACAACAATTCTTTTCAGAAGCCGCGCTTTCGTTACCTAACATCCCTGCGCAGTGTCGAGACTTTGAAGAGGTGTTCGATGCAATGGGCTTGCAGGTACGTGGTGTAAAAAGCAGACTGCTGATTAGTGAGTGGCACTGATCATTAAGTGGGCTAGTTATCCCAAATAACCCTCAACAAACTAATCATCGAGAACATAATGAAATACATCGGAATTGATGGCTGCAAGTCGGGTTGGATCGCTTGGATTGTCTCTGACAATGAGATACCTGCGTTTAAAGTGGTAAACACCCTCGATGAGCTAGCGAGTGATCTTATCGGTTCAACGGCGCTTATCGATATGCCTATTGGTTTTAGTGATGCACAAACTCCAGATCGCTTGTGTGACAAAGCAGCAAGGCGTTTTCTAACCAGCAAACGTGGTTCTTCGGTGTTTCCGGTTCCGTGTCGTGAGGCGGTTTACCAAACCGATTACATTGCGGCGTGCAGTGCCAATGTGGAGCAGCTTGATAAGAAGTTTTCTAAACAGACTTGGGGAATTGTGCCCAAGATTCGCGAGCTTGATGAGCTCATTGAAACTCATCCCAATCTTTCTATCAGGGAATCACATCCTGAAGTGGTGTTTGCAGCATTGAAAGACGAACCGCTGACGTTTTCAAAACGAACGCAAGAAGGCAAAGAGGAACGGCTTTCTATTATTCAGCAGCTATCCCCTCAATGGTGTGACCGCTTGTCGTTGGCCATTTCAAATACCAAACGTAAAGACGCCGCGATAGACGATATTTACGATGCGTTCGTACTTATGTTAGTTGCCTATTACGCTCCGCAATTATCGACCTTACCTGAACTTTCTGATGTTGGTGGAGAAGCTGACAAGGATCAGAACGGACGAGTTAGAGAGATTGTTTACTGGAACAAAACACGCTAACAAAGCGTGCGCTCAACTTGGCTTAATATGCTATTTTCCAACTTCTGCTACTTTTCACTCTTACTATTTTGAGTTTTTGATATGAAACGTTTTATTGTCGGCTGTCTGGCCACTGTGCTCAGTGCAGTGAGTTATGCCCAAGTCGCTCCTATATCTCAATGGCAATGCGACATGATGAAAAAGAACAATGTCTTGAGTAGTGGTGCGCCCGTTGGTTGTGAGCGACTATCCAAAGTGGATTTCGATTTCATTAGTTTCAAAGGGGAAACGCAACAGGGCAATGTGATCGTGCTTGATGTTATTGCGCCTGCTGTTGAACAAATCTTTTCAGAGCTCAAACAGCGCAATTTTCCTCTTCATTCCGCTCGCCTAATGCGTGAATTCAGAGGTGATGATAGCGCCTCAATGGATGCGAACAACAGCAGCGCCTTTAACGCTCGTCCTATTACAGGCGGAGGAGGTTGGTCGAAACATGCCTATGGTGTGGCAATCGACATCAACCCAGTTCAAAACCCTTTCTTAGAGTTTGATAGCAACGGAAGAATCACGGTAAAGCCTTCACAATCTGCGACTCGTTATGTGAACCGTACTCGTTTTCGTGCTCGTGATGAAATTGAACGCCGCGGCATGGCTGAAGATGTGGTGGAGCTGTTTGCCCATCACGGATTTATGATCTGGGGAGGGGATTGGAATAGCCCAATCGATACTCAGCATTTTGAGGTTGGATCAAGAAAGTTCGTTAACCAACTGCTCTCTAAACCACAACCTGAAGCCGAGGTGTTATTTGAGCGCTACGTCAAATCTTATCGACAGTGCTATCTCAAAAATAAAGGTGAGGACGCAGAAAAAGCTCGAGCTATCTGCGCAAAGAAAACAGTCGGGACTTTTTAGTGCTATGTTTATCTAGAACCGTTTGTGTTTTAGCAAGTTAAACTCGCTTCAGGTGTGTTTTGAATAGCTAAGGTCAGCGCTCGTCGTTGGCCTTTTTTGTATTCATTTCTTCAATAGAACACCGAGCATTGAAAAGGTTATTGGGTATCCATTAGTCAATAATCGATAAGCGAATGCAGCGCAAAGTCATCGGTTTGTCATTTAAAAACTCATAGCGTTAACGTTATGTGAGAACCATTGCTGGTGGGGGAACTCTTCGCGCAAACGCCAGTATTATTAGTGAACTGATCACAACGGACCAACTAATGAAAAAGATACCTTTGGCTCTAACTCTTTTAAGCACTCTACTTTTTTCACAATACACTTTGGCTACTGACACTTCACCTACCACTCAAAATCCCACTTACGAACTCGATGGTAAGTCGGTATTAGGTCGCACTGAGAACGTGTACCTATCTAGCGTTCAAGGGTTAAAAGACGTTCCTTTCATTGGTAAAATTGATACCGGTGCGGAAACCACTTCTATGCATGCTGAAGACATTCATGTGAAGAGCTCTAATCCCGATTACCAAAATCTCAAAGACCAAGAGTTGATGGCGGCGTTAACCGAAGACCTGTTGAACAATTCCGATGTTGATTACGATGATTGGGATGGCAGTACCTTTGCGAAATATGAGGCTGTGGTGTCTTTTAAGGTTCAAAACCCGCGGACGGGAGACATGGTATTAATCGAAGCGCCTTTAGAGCGTGTCAGCATGATACGCAGCCGCACCAGCAGCACGCCTTTGCTTCGCCCTACCGTAAAAATGTCGCTCACCATTGCAGACCAAGAGCTAAAAACCGACGTTAACCTGACCGACAGAAGCCACTTCTCTGCGCCAGTGCTGATTGGTAAAACCTTCCTTGCGGATAACGCGCTGGTGTTTGCAGGTTATGACTATTTACAAGAGCAAGAGAACGCGACCGTTGTTGGCCGAAAAGAGGTGGTGTCTATCTCTGGAATGGCGATGAACGCGACCTTCTCATTAAAAAATCGCTACAGCATCCTTCATGCAAAAGACATCGATATAGATAAGAAGAACAGTGAAGTGACGTTTGATATGTTCGACAACGACGGCAAGCAAAAAGAGATGACATTGCCGTTGGTTCGTATGTTAAGCGTGAGCGGTAAGAAGAGACCTTTGGTGTATGTGCCTGTTCAACTCGATGAAAACACGACTAAAGACGTTCTGGTGTACCTACGTGAGCGCTCGAGTAGTGAGTCGCAGTTGAGATTTGGAACCAACACCGCCAGCGAACTCTTCATGATTGACACCAGTGCTGAGAATATTTTATTAGAAGGTTCAGAGAACTTTAGTGATGTGGCTGAGTCTGGTGAGCCTATGATTATCTCGCCGGAAGAGGACATCACCCTAGATGACTTCCCGCTTAAGGCTGTGGCTTCTTTCACTGTCAATACACCTTTGCTGAAGGTCGACAGTTTTGAAATGACAGGTAAAGGCAAAGATGCTTCCGTTGAATTTTATCTTACGGATGTAAATGGTGAGAAGCAGAAGGTGACCAAGCCAATTATTAAGAAGCTTAAAGTCGGGGATGATACTCGCCCTGTTGTAAGTGGTGAGTTTGCGGTGTCTGGAAAAGTGCGTACGCAAGAGTTCGCCATCGACGTGCTCAATACAAATGAGAAAGAAGCGTACTTTATTTTAGGCAAGAAGATGGCAAAAGAGGGCGTTTACGTTAATACGCGTTCTGATTACCTTCTGAAAGCCGAACCACTGTTTAAAGTTGGGCATATTGAAGTAGTAGAAGTGAACGGCATGAAGTTCCCGGCCAAGCTCGACACTGGTGCGGATGTAAGCTCAATGAACGCAGTCAACATCAAACGATTTAAGAAAGATGGCCAAGACATGGTGAGTTTTACCTATCAAAACAACCAAGGCGATAAGCAAGACTTTACCAAGCCAGTGATTGATGTAATGCGCATTAAAGCCAAGAAAGGCGAGAAGGTGAACATTCGCCCTGTGGTAGAAATGAAGGTTAAGCTCGGAGACCTAGAGAAAGAGGTGAGGGTAAACCTTCAAGACCGTTCTCGCTTCGAATACAGCATGATCCTAGGTAAGAACTTCTTGAAGCACGGCGCAGTAGTGAGCAGCGATGAAGATTACTTGTTAGGTGATATGGAGTAACCCCTAAACTTATCTAAGTTCGTAGCAGAACAGAGCTAAACAGCCACACATTTCATTAATGGGATGTGTGGCTTTTTGTTGAGTTTACTTTTTATGTGCAGGTATGAATGAGACCTTAAAACCACGCCTTAAAAGACTCGCCCCCATAATGTGATGATACACATGCCCCATAGCTAGCGAGGTATTATTTAGACGTTGACGGACTGTATGGAGTTATTTGTCTCGATGAATCCAAAAGATCAGAGAACTACGATTGACTGTTTTGTAACTAGGCTACGAGAGGTGCGAACGTAGCTGTTCAGCTCGTAGGTTCTTGATTCAGTCTGATTGATATATGCAACATGTATACTATTATGATTGATAGCTAGTGAAATATATGTAGAAGCTATTGATTGTCCTTCGCTATTTTTTTTGGGGGAAACAATAACTTTCTCTTTAATGAAGCGGAACGGAAATAGTAGAAGGAAAAGTATGTTTAAAAATTTGATATTGATATCAGCGTTGCTTGCGTCTACAACTGCGTCGGCTTCTCACTTTCGGGGAGGGAGTATTAAGTGGCAGTTGGCAGACTTAGATGGGGGAGGGGTAGACAACGATGTTACGTTAACCATCACAACCGCGTGGGCATTAAATCGTGCTAACACAATTAGTGTCTCAAGTGGGTCTAGTGGATTGAATGCGGATAACGGTATGGTTCTAGTGCCTGTTGATGGTTCGGAGGTGAGGCAAAACTTTTCTACTGACTCAGATACTGCGAACCAATATACGCTGCAGACCTCTAAGTTTACAGCGAGCAACATCGATTTAGGCGAGCAATACAATGTGTACTATAAGAGTTGTTGTCGTATTTCAAATTTGCAAAATAATAGCGATGATTATTGGAAAATACAGACCATTATAGATCCAAGGAATGGAAACCAGGCTCCCACGATACAGTTGCCGATTATTTTAGAAGTGCCTAAGTTGCAGGCTGATGGTGTCACCAGTCTCGTTGATTGGACGTATCAGCTCAATGTGTTGGACCCTGATGGTGACCGTGTGTCGTATCGTATGGCCAATTTGGATGAGTTGGGTGGAGAGGGTGTTAACCCTGTTGGAATATCCATTGATACTGCGACGGGGCTTATTACATGGACAGGATCTGGCTCTCTTAGTGAAGGGTTGTATTCAGGTGGTTTTGTCGTGGAGGATTTTGATGCTGACAATGCCATTAAATCTAAAACGCATGTCGACTTAATTTTCTATCTGCAGGATAAGAGTACTACAGAGGAGTTTTATCTCTCTGACAACATCCCTTCCGAAACAAAGACTATTACTCTAGAAGACAACACTCCCTTTACGTTTACTGTTGATGGGGCGGGTATCACTACTGAGAATATTGGTAATGTGTTTAACGCTAGCAATGAACCTGCACTAACGGATAACGAAGAGAATCAATTTACGTTTGATCCGGATGGGTTAGAACCTGGGGTTTATCCTATCAATCTCTCTGTGAAAGAGAGTGAGAAAATTCGCAATTACTTAACAATTAATTTCATCATCCCAAATCCAGATGCTCCGAGCATAACGTACTTTCCGGGTGATGGTGCTACGTCACTCAATGGTGATGAGGTAATGATTGATGTGGGTTCGGACGCAGTGATAGTGTCTGATGATTCTAGTTTTGATGGCTATACATTATCAGTTAGTACGCCATCGGTGACTAATCACTCTAATCAAATTACTCTTCGTTCGGTAGGAACTGGGTCCAATGAAATTCTCATTGATGGCTCGAGTGTATTGTTTGAAAGTGTGACGATTGGGGCGCTAGTGGCCAGTGATTCGAACCTTGCTATTTCTTTTGGCGCTAATGCAACGTTAGCGGCGATGGAGGCAACATTAAGAAGTGTGGTGTTTACTTCGGATAAGGGGGGAGCTGATGCCGATAATTCAACACGGATAATGACTACTAAGATAGAGGATACTAATGGGAATGCCAATAATTACACCACATCGGTAACGATTTCGGGGAGTGTAAACCACCCTCCTGTCGCGAATGGCGTGTTAAGCCCAGTTGGGAATGTACGTGGTAGTGATATTGTCTATCACTTGCCAATAAATTATTTTACTGATCTTGACAATGATGTGCTGACACTCGATATTCAGAGTCTATTAGCCGGTTTATCGATAAGCTATGACCATAATGCAGGCACGGCAACGATTAGCGGTAAGACCACATTAACTACTGCTTTATCAAACTATGGTGTGACAGTTACCGCCAGAGATGGAAATGGTGGCGTCGCTAACGCTAACTTCATTATTAACGTAAACCCTAACCTCTCCCCAGTTTTCAATAATGAATTTAGTGCCCACAGCAGAACAGAAGATATCGAAATTGAAGCGATAGATACTGCTCTGGCCTACAGTGATCCGGAAGGAGGAATGGTTATTGTTGGAAGTGTTTTGGGATTACCTGCGGGTTTGAGTTTTGATAGTGATAGTGGATTGATTACGGGTACTGCCATAACTCCTGGTGTGTACTCGGCTGCGATTTCAGCTACTGATGATGGCGGTCGACAGTCTAGCAATACTTTTAATATTGAAATACTGAATTCAAACGATGCACCAGTCGCTAATCAAGTGTTGGTTAATCAAGTTTTTGATATTACCGATGTTGGAGACGATCTGAACTATACGTTGGCTGACGCGAGTTTCGTTGATGAGGATATTACTCAAGGTCAGAGTGATACCATTACTTATTCAGCCACTCTTTCAAATGGCGATCCCCTCCCTTTATTTATCAGCTTTAGCACTGAGCAGAAACGATTTGTGACTGCACCAACATGGTATGATATTGGTACTTACACTATAACCGTTACCGCGAGGGATATTGCACTAGAAAGTGCTACGAGTGATTTCACTATTGAGGTCACCGGAACCAATACAATGCCAATGAAGCACCACTGGACGACATTGGAGGTGAATGAAGGGGGAGGTATTACTTTTGTTCATGACGATGTGCATTTTATGGATGTTGAGCAGAATTATGATGATCTGGTCTATGTCATTACTCGCCTACCTGAGTATGGTGCTCTGTTCAAGTCAAACACTGAACTCGCGGTGAATGATACCTTCACACAGGCTGATATAGAAACAGAGTCGGACATACGCTATGTGCATGACGGAAGTGAAACCACAGAGGATACGTTCCATTTTTATGTGAGTGACGGCTACGGTTTGCAAACTCAAGAGTACACGGACTATGAAATTGTTATCACTCCAGTCAATGATGCTCCAATCGTTGACCAAGGTTATTCCGATGCTGAGGCCCCAACAGGTAGTCAAACGACTCAAGAATTGTTGTCGGATATCTTCTCTGATATCGATAATGATAGTTTGAGCTATTCGTTAGTGGGTGCACCTAGTTGGTTAACGCTTTCTGGAACGACCCTTACAATGAATCCTACTACGGAGCATATCGGCGAATACACTATTACCCTTCGAGCAAGCGATGATGAACCTTTGTCCGTAGACACAACGTTTGATTTGGCGGTGTTATTGGATACTGATTTAGACCAAATGCCTGATGTTTACGACTCTGATGATGATGGCGATGGTATGCCGGATAACTGGGAACGAGAGAAAGGGTTTGATCCGTTAAACGGTGAAGATGGTGAAGGTGATGCCGATAACGATGGCCGCTCAAATCGAGATGAATTTGCAAAAGGTAATAACCCACATGATGATGATGTTAATCCAGTCATTGAACTACCATCAAACCTAAACATCTATGCAACGTCGCTCTTCACTAAAGTGGATGCTGAACGCCTCACTGGTGGGGATTGGCCGACCGCATCAGACTATGGCAGTGGTGACTGTTGTGAGGTCTTCCTTGAAGAATACAATAGTGGAAACACTTACTTAAGATCGGGTAGGCATCTGATTCAATGGAAAGCAGTTGACTATGCGGGTAACGTTCAGATTCAAGAGCAGCAAGTAGACATCCATCCCATGATTTCTTTGAGTAAAGATGTCAGTGTACGCGATGGCAGTAAAGGTCACTTTAAAGTTGTACTAAGTGGACTCGCACCGGAATACCCGCTGTTCGTGGATTTAGGTATTAGTGGTGATGCGGAGCATGGTTTGGATTCTCATACGATTGTCTTTGAAGAAGCTGATGATTATAAAGGCAAGACAGACCACCACGACATGGTTGAGGAGGTTGTTGATTACACTATCTTCTTAACCGATAGTAATGCGGTTTCAGAGTCCCTTTATGTTGAGTTGTTGAATGTGGCGCATACGTCACTAAAAGCAACACATGAAACGCTGGTGGTCAGTGAAATCACGTTGCCTAAGTTCCGTTTGCGTATCACCCAAGATGACACAGTCAAATCAACGTTGGTCGCCAATGGCGGTGATGTTAGTTTTGAGCTTTATGATTCAGTGAATGGTCAACTGCTAAATGCGGAGGAGTTCTCTATTGCGTGGCAGTATGAGTCCAATCAAGAAGAATTTATCGACTTGCTAACCTTACAGGCTTCTGACTTGAAGTTGGGAGTAAATACTGTCTCTGTCATGCTGGTTAATCGATCTAATAAGGCATTTCAGATCAAGCGTTCATACAGCTTTAACGTAGTGGCTCAAGGGCGTACATTTATTGAGGGTGTTGATACTGATGGAGACGGCATCTATGACATTGATGAGGGGATGAGCGATGAAAACAACAACGGTATTCCAGATTACCTAGATGTTGTTTTTGTACCCCATATTTTACCTCACAAAGCTATGGATATGAACAAGTTCATCATTGAATCAGACCCTGGTGTACATCTGTCGCTTGGTGATAGTTCAATTAGTAATGAGCACTCGGGAGCATTAGTCGATAGCGACCATTTGCAAGGCTTGTCGATACTTCCAGATGAAGAGGTCAATAACGTCGGTGGGATGTTTGACTTCAACGTGAACGAGTTGACGCTTGGTCAGGTGGTCAACGTTGTAATACCTCAGCGTGAGCCTGTTCCCGTAGAGGCGGTATATCGTAAATACAGTACTACAACAGGTTGGGCTGATTTTGTTGAGAATGACACAGACTATATCAGTTCAGCACCCGGTGAAGAGGGATACTGTCCACCGCCAAGTAGTGGAGAATACACTCGAGGCATGAGTATTGGTGATTGGTGTATTCAGTTAACAATGAAAGAGGGGGGCGCTAATGACAGCGATGGTATCGAGAACGGTGTTCTTAAAGATCCCGGCGGTGTTGGTGTAAGAGGGTATCAATCTATGACGAGTACCAATTCATCGTCGGGCGGAAATATGTCGGTATTTGCGCTGATGGTTTTAGCCTTGTTGTTATTGCTACGTAATCTTCGTACCGCTATAGCGGGGGGAGCAATAGTGTTGACTGCTATGAGTCTGTCATTCAGTGCTCAAGCAAACGGGTTCTACCTTAATGGAAGTTTTGGTTTGGGCTATGGCAATACGAGTGATGGTGAATTGCAGTCCAAAATAAGTGAAGTTTCATCAACCGCAATGCTTACCTCTCAAGACCAAGATGATTTCTATTTTGCTTTGGGTGGAGGATATAGGTTTAACTCTTACATTGCTCTTGAAGCAGCGTATGTTGATTTAGGCAGTCGAGAGTTTACGGCTACTGATTCTGTGCCTGATCTAGAAGTAGATGAATTTGCGGAGTCTATGTCTAAGTTGCAGTTGAGGAGCGCTCAGGGGGGCACTGTTGGCTTCGCGTTATCTTACCCGATAGCAGACTATTTCTCTGTGTACGTGAAAGGCGGGGCATTCTTTTGGTACGGTGAGTATAATTCACATTCGACCAATACGGATACCTTAGAGACAATGCCCATGAGTGATAGTGACAATGGCATTGATGGGTACTATGGCGCTGGTCTTATGACAATGCCCTGGCACGGTATCTCCATAGGGGCTGAATGGGTTCGCTATGACATAGACAGTTATCAAACTGATACTGCTGCCGTTAATCTTCGATATTATTTTTAACCTCAATACAGTAAATCTTTTATTCGTCACCTATTTAATGTTGCTTTATAAGTAGGTGGTGAATCCGTTTCAGCAGTTTCGATGCTTACATAGACTGCTGATCAAGCTACGAATTCATCCTCATTGATAGCGGAAGACGATGGGGCTGCATCAGATAACAAGTGAACTGATATTGAAGATTTGGGAGAAGGTTTTACCCTCACGCACCAACCCTGTGGTGGCATTTTATTAGTGGGATATCTGCCTTTAACGGTTTCATATTTTATTTTTGTTTTGTTAAGTGAAACCTAAATTCCAGCAAAACAAAAAGGGCCAACTCTTTCGAGTTGGCCCTTTCCAAACGTTTGGTGGAGCTGGCGGGAGTCGCCTTCAACTGCCTTAAAAAACAATGACTTCAATAGGTTAGGGTGTTTGTGGTTTTTGAGAATAACCCTTTAGTACCTCATCTTAGTACCATATGAAGCAAGTATCAAGAAGGAAGCCTATTTTCTTAAATAAGGATGTCAGTTCAGCTTTGCTTGTGAGTTGAACTCGCGGCGTGTTTTCAATTTTGTTAGTTGATCTACCTCAAGCTAATTTATTCTTTATAAACAAATATTTACAAATTAATTTTTGTGTCAGTGTGTAACTATAAATTAATATACACCCAATGTTTAATCCTAATAGTTGGTATCAAATTATTAGGTGTCCGCAACATACATTGAAAGGTAAAAAATGAAAAAGTACATCCTCTTATTATTAAGCTGTATAGTCATTTCTGGCTGCGACGACGATGATAAGGAAAAAACACTTTCAGAATCAGAAATCTCAGCACTTGTTGAGTGCACTAACCTAGCAGAAGGCTATCCTTGTACTAGAAACGTATATGGCTCTTGGGGTTATCTTATTTCAGATGATTATAGCGAATTTTGCAGCTCCAAGTTTTGTTTTGCTGATGGCAGTGCATCACCAGAATACCCTGCTCTAACTAGGTTTAGAGATACTGGTGAGCTTATACCTGTTTATTATTTAGACGCAAAAGACCCTCGCTTTGAGTACGCCTTAAACAAAGCTGAAGAGATCATTGGGTATCAAATATTTGATAGAAAAGGAATTGTCTCACTTGAAATAGAAAGAGATGATCCATTTTTTGAGATCGACTACTCAGATATGCCTACAGATTGGGGATTCATTTGGAGCCAAGGAACAGTATTAGGAAGCTGTAGTGCGGGGACAGTTTCAAACGCGCCATACAGTAACAGCCTTGCTTCTTATGCTGTAGGCAACGATTATGGTATAGATAAAACCAAGTGGAATGGGGGGTATGCATGGATAAGTATTGATAGTGAATCCCCTGCTGATCCGGGTTGTACGACAATCGCGAGTAATGACGTGAGTTTACATGAGCTTGCGCATGCTCTGGGAATGGGTAATCACTTTGACGGGTTCGGAAACGGCCCTGCGTTTGATAAAAATGCAGAGCGAGTTTTACGCACTATGTACAGTAAGCAAAATCCCGCTGGCCAACCATTTGATTCGTTGAATATTGAACCATAGTTATAAACAACTATTTTGTTTAAGTAACAACGCTAATTAGGGAAGGCTATTGTCGACCGAAAGGTCACAGCAGCCTCCTTTCTAAAGCCACTCACACTTTGTCATCTTAGCTTGGGATGTGTTTTCTTAGCTGATACCTGTATGTTCTTATCTAACAGCTCAAAAATAGCCTCTGAATTAAGCATGTTGGAGAGTTCTTCCTCTACAGTCAGTTGATAGTCATAGATTAGCTGCGCTCTAGTCGGTTCCTCTAACTTACACTCAGTTAACTGGATTCAGCTCCCTGTTTGGGAGTTGAACCGAAGTTTGAACTTTACATTTACACCTTCTTTTTCTTCTGTCGAGCAACACGCTCAGCCATTGCCACTTGAAATTTTTTGGTTTTCTCGACTCTTGCTATAAGAGTGCGTTTATAAGCTTTAATTTTCCCTGCATCTTGTTCTTTTCCTTCAAGGAAGTTTTTTATCATAGAGTCAGTCCAGTTGTGGCACTGCTTTAATCCAGTTTTTGAAATCCATGTTTTGTGCCAGATTTGGCTAAGGTGTTCACGCTGTTGGCGACCATAGTCACGTCGTTCTGATTCCGAGTAGCGGTGCCACTTTCCGTTGTAATAAGGCATATCGTTAAATAATCTCGTTTTTAATTTTATTTATATTTTCTATTTGTGCGGGTGAGGTGCTTTTGGCTTTCAGTTCCTCATATGTTTTCAGTAACCTATTTTTCTGTCGCTTCAATTGTCTATCGTCACGCGCTTCTTTTGCTTTTAACCACTTATCGAACTGTGTTTGCATCTTCTTTAGTAGCTTTTCTATTTCTAAAGCTTCGGTAGCTTTTTGGTGCTGGTATTGCCATGTTGAGAGTCTGCGACCTTTTTCTTTTTCGATAGGATCATAGGTGCGATGATCGATGCCAACATGCTTAAGCACTGATTGATTGAATGCTTGCTTTATTAGTCTTGTCGCTTGCTTTTTTTGTAACTCTGTCAGTATTCTGCCACCAGCAACCTTGCCAATGATGAGGTGCACATGGTCGCCACTGCCTTTGATGCCCGCCTGAGCTTGTTGATGCAGTACGGCTCGAATTTGTTGTCTGTATTGAGCGAACTCAGATTTATTCAGTTTGCAGAGCTTCGCCAACGCTAAGCTGCAATCTTTAATAACGGATTGCCATTGTTGAGTAGTAGGGCGGTATCCTTTGGGTAGAGTAAGGCAGTATTCGACCGCGTAGCTCGAAAGCGGGCGACCGCCTCGGCGGTTATAGGTCTGTTGATTTAGTCGAAACTCTTCGCCAGCAAGCGCAATTCTGTTCGATGTTTTAGCGCAACCAAGTATGGATACGATATGTTCGGTATGTTTGTGGTTGGCGTGCGTTAGGCTTTGCAGGTAGCGTTCGCGGATCATGACGCCATCAGTAGCAAAGCGAACGGGTTGGGTTATTACAGTCCAGTTTTTTAGCATGTTGGATGTTTATTTAAATTTTAGACTTTTGCCTTAACTTGTACAAACTACTGGACTGTAACCATACATATTCATAGGTGGTTCCAGATAGGACAACGGCTTCGCTTTCGTTGTCCACTGGCAAGAAGGGAGACCCTTCTTAACTACCCTTTTTAAAGCTAGCGGTGTTTTTCAAGGTAGTTGTCATCATTAGGAAAAAATGAATCTAACAGAAGATCATTGGCTAGCATTTCTATTTCTTCAAAATGGGACACTTTAGCAATACAAACCTGTGGTTGTTGAGTCTCTTTATCTCTTATATTTTCCAGAATTTTCCAACTGCCGCCATATACTTCAATTACAGTTAAGTCATACTCCTTACACAGCCCATTTAGCAGGTCAGCAAAAGCATCAGCAGCAACCTGAAGAAACATTTCAAGTTGCTCTATTGTCTGGATGAATTTTACATCATAAGAGTATGATGCTTGGTAGCCTTCTTCACAGACTTCAATTAGAAAATAAGGAGGAAAAACCGTAGTGTTTATGTAGTGTTCTAATGGGGTCATGTTTTCTATTTCAATTAGCAGGTATTTGACAATAAGGGATCGATATGGATTATCGCCCATTTATATAAAAGTAAGTCTTATTGGGAACTCTGGATTTGCTCTCTTAGTTCTTCAGTAAGGCGGTGAATATCACCAAAGTGCGAAACAGTGCCAATGCAAATTTGACATACTTGACCGCTAATATCGGTTAAATTTTGCAATATATCCCAAGAGTCATTGGTGCTAGGGTGAGCACTAAGACCGTGTTTTTCTAATAAAGCATTGAGCATATTATCAAAAGAAGTTTTTGCCTCATCAACGATCTTATCTAGTTGCTCTTTGGTGCTAAATGTTTCAGCTACATCGTAATACCACGCTTCGTACTCGCCATTGTCGTTCTCTTCAACGTCCATATAAATCGGTATGTTTACGCATGCCAGTATCACTTCTAACTTATTCATCGTAGATATCTCATTTGGTTTTGATTTTTTTACTATGCCACGTCTTGTTGAATTAAATAACCCAAAAAACTACTCGCAAGCAAATTTTACTTGCAAAATCAATTGTTTAATGTTGGGTTTGTAAGGTTTTTTCATTTAATTCAATAGATTAAGTTTTTGAAAAAAGAGTCCTTTTTATTGAGTTCTGCACGTCAACTTGAGGGTCTAACGAAAGTTCATTACCCTTTAAGAAAACCTATTATGAAAGAAACCCCCGTTACATCCGCTACAAGGCTTGCTCAAAAACAAGAAGAAAAGCTTCAAGAGTGCCGAGAAACCACAATAGAAAAGCTAGTGATTCGTCTGTGTATTGAAGCTGAATATCTGACTAAACAAGATGTTAAAGAAAGATCTCGTCGATATCAGTGGGTGCTTAAAATTACGGAATACTGCGTAGATGCAACATCGTTAGAAGATGTAGTTGAGGGCGAACATGTTGTGCCTCTGACCTATTCAAACTGCAATAGATTTATGGCTGAAAAGCAAAGGAAGGCGAAAGCGATTGTTACTATTGTCGCCAAGGAAATCGTTCGAGGGCTTCCGCCGTATCAAGGTTGATGATTCGAATTGGTTTAAATGCTGGGGCAGGGTTGCCCCAGTTTTTGAGAGGGAAGGGGGTTAATGAAACCCTTGAATAAACGTCTCGGCGAATGCTTTCAGCCTTTCTGTAATCCTTGGCAAAATAGTTCTTCGAGTTCTAAAGGTCATCTTTTCAGTAGTTAGCTGAGCGATGTCATCTGACTTCAAGCTCTCCACATTCAAGCCATTTTCAATATTAGTTACCATCTCGCCAAACTTATCGGTGTCGAGCTTTTCTTCTTCGGCTATCTGGCTTATTTCCTTTTGCTTCTGTTCTTCGATGTACTCATCGAATTGTTCACCCTGCACTAAACCCTGTAAGCTTTTCTCAATGAACCCTTCAATGAGATGACGCTTACTGTGAAGTGTTGGCTCAGAAGCGAGTAGGTTTGCGATAACCTGACGCTTCTTATCCTTGGCGTCATCACATGACTCTTCTAGCATGGTTTGTAGAAGGTGACGTATGTAGCCTACATTCACGTTGTCGCGTTGAAGCAGCTCTAACTCAAAGTCGATGTCAGCGAGGATTGATTCTTTATCCGTCGGGTTGCCTTTCAACTCTCTGGCTAAATCACCATACTTAGAGGCGTAATCCACAAATTCTTGTTCTGAAATACCTAGCGCTTCAATGTCAAAATCACTGAAGGTTTCAAGCTGGTTTTTCAGGCGCATTAAAATACGGAACTGTTTAATGAATCCTGCTTGCATGTCTTCATCTGGAAGATCATCAACACTTTGAACATCTGGTGCTATCGCTTTTAACGCTTCAAGCGCTTTGGCGAAGTCTTCAGTCAAACCTTCAAGGTCTGGCACTTCGATGTATTCTGTTGGCTGCTTGTTTGAAAACAGTGCGAACGCTTCATCAGCTTGTGGTTTTAAGTTGCGGTAGCACATCACGTTTCCATGAGATTTCACCGTCCCATTCAATCTATTGGTACGAGAGAAGGCTTGAACCAATCCATGATATTTGAGGTTTTTATCCACGTAGATGGTGTTCAGGCTTGGCGCATCGAACCCTGTAAGGAACATATTCACGACAAGCAAAATATCTACTTCACCATTCTTTGTGCGGTTAGAGAGATCTTTGTAGTAGTTGTAGAAGCTATCGGTATCTTGAGTCGAATAGCTGGTGCCAAATTGCTCGTTGTAATCCCCAATATACGAATCTAACTTGTCGCGACTGTGCACTTTAGCGTTAGCTTCCGCTAAGCCCTTAACATTGACTTCACCCTCAAATTCTTCGGCTTCATTGACGCCATAGCTAAAGATAGTGGCGATATTGAGCTTGTGCTTACCTTCTGCCTTGAGAGCCTTAAAGGTGTCGTAGTAGGTGATTAAATCAGGGACGCTCGCCACACACAGCATCGCATTGAACTTGTGCTTGGTCTTGAACCTATGAATGCCAATGATGTGCTCACAGACTTGTTTAATACGCTTAGGTGAGCTGAAAAATTCGGCGATATCAATGCTAGAGACATCCGCATCTAAGCCTGTTTGTTTGTGCTTTAGCTTGCCGTAGTATTCAATCGCAAAAGGCAATACGTTGTCATCTCGAATCGCATCAACAATCACATAGCTGTGCAAGCGCTCACCAAACAGATCTTTAGTTGTTCTTTTTTGCACTCCTTTGCCTTCCACTTTTTTAGCAGTGGCGTTGTCGGCGAAGATAGGTGTACCTGTAAAGCCAAAGAGCTGCGCTTTCTCAAAGAACTCGACAATATTTTGGTGTGTTTCACCAAACTGACTGCGGTGACACTCATCGAATATGAAAACCACGCGCTCTTGGCGTAAGTGTTCGACTTGTCCTTTGAAACGAGGCTTAGTGATCAGGTTATTGAGCTTTTGAATCGTGGTGATTGTCAGCTTGTTGATGCGATTTATGTTACTGCTGTAGATCGGTGAGTATTCTGCTACTTGAGGTAGCGCCTCACTATCATTAGCACTTTGTTTGGGTACTGGTCGAGAGCCGAGGAATTGGTTTAATAAACTCTTGGTGTCACCTGTACTATCGACACTGCCTTTTAGGAAAGCATCAAACTCTTTGGCGGTTTGGTAGTCGAGGTCTTTACGGTCGACGACAAACACCACTCTATCGACGTTATCTAATCTCGATAAGATTTGAGCAGTCTTGAAACTGGTTAGGGTTTTACCACTGCCTGTGGTGTGCCAGATATAGCCATGCTTATCACTGGCCTTAACCTGCTCGACTATCGCCTCTACAGCGTAGAATTGGTAAGGGCGCAGCACCATTAAGAACTTGCCTGTCTCATTCTGAACGATATAGCGGCTGAGCATCTTAGTCAGATGTTCTTTATTCAAGAAAGCATCAGCAAATTGGTGCAGCACATTAATCTTATTGTTGTCGACATCCGTCCAGTGGAAGGTCTGTTTGAATGACAACTCACGGTTGTTTGAGAAGTATTTCGTATTCACGCCATTGGAGATCACAAACAACTGGATGTAGTTAAACAGCCCGCCTTCTGCACCAAAGGTATGCTTGTCGTAGCGTGTGATTTGGTTGAATGCCTCTGCCATTTCAATGCCACGGCGTTTAAGCTCAATCTGCACTAACGGCAAGCCGTTTACTAAAATAGTCACATCGTAGCGGTTTTCATATTTACCGTGCATAGTAACTTGGTTAGTCACTTGGAAAATATTCTTTGAGGCATCGCTACTTAACAAAGTGAGGTAGCTAATAGTGCCATCATCATGCACTACATCGACCTTACCTTTGAGGCGCTTGGATTTGTCGAAGATGTTGCCTTTTTCAAGGCTAATGAGCACATTCTCAAATTCACGCTCAGTTAGCGTAATCTTATTCGCTCGCTCAAGCTGCACCTTAAGATTCGCTTTGAGTGCAGCGGCGTTCTCTATCTTGACGGTTTCAAAACTCGCTGCGGTAAGCTGAGCGATTAAGTCATTTTCAAGTTTTGCTTCTGATTGTGTGCTCATACGGATTCTTAATAAATAACCATTGCTAATTTGATATTTGTTAACTAGTATTACTCGTAACACGGCCCCTATCGGTTAGCGTCACTTGTGATGCGAACCGCTTAGGGGTTTTTTATTGCGTGCTATTCGTGCTGCTCTTCTAAAAATAGAGTTTGCCATTCATCGACAACCCCCATACTTTTTATATCTAATCCGATGTGACTCATATCAGGGAATTCGCTCATCATAAGGTCAGTTAACCGCAGCCACCACGTTGAGTTAGGGTTAATGCTATCCATCAAATGTTTGATAATACAAAACAGCATAAATGGCCTTGCTCGTAGTCGCTCAGTCCCTTGACCTTCAAAGTGTGAAACCCAAGGGATCTCATTACTGGATGGTAGGCTTGGTTGATCGATAATATTACGATTCCATAAGCGGCTATGGTGAGCGCAAACATTACGCAAGTAATTTAATGAACGTAACCATTTAGCTAATACTCGTCCATTTGACATACCAAACTTAGCCGCAATGACATCTTGATCTTCTTCCTTCATTCCAGAGTAGAGAAGGGATAAGGCTCCGAAGTCCCACACTTCACAAGCTATCCAGATCGGAAGTGGTAGTCCGTGTTTTTTCTTGTTGTGCTCAATAAATTTTTCACGAGAACGGTTAATTAACCCTGCTTGTTTCGTCAACCAGTCATGGTGCTCGGTCAAGCCAGTTTTAGGATTGATTTGTTTAGAAAACTTAGGGAAAAATTGTTCTTTGTCTAAGTAGGCAAATCGGTCTCGATTACCAAGTAAGTGTGCAATTTCCACACGAAAGGCGATCTCAATACGCTCTAACGCATCGAGTGCCAATAGGCGCAACTTTTTATCAAATACATAAAGGTTAACCGCATCTTCAAACTTAGCCCCTGTCACGAACTGATCTAAGGTGATGCGGCACGCCCCATCTTTTTTGCCGTTTGGTTTTACAACAGGGCAGCACGTACCGCTCATCTCACGGAATGCATACCAGTAACCGCTTAAACGGTAGTAGCCAATACGTGATAGATATGCAATGGCTTTGTTTTCATCAGTAATGGTTAAGCCGCGTTCACTAAGCTTAACCAACATATTTTCACAAGAGTGCCAAGGTTTATCGTAGGCCATTAAAACGAGTTCCTTCCATTAAACGAACATCTGTTGTAACAAGCCTTTCTTCCACTCTTTGGCTTTGTTAAGTTCAGAGTTGGCTAAGTCTATCTTCTGGTCGATAGCTGATAGGAAATTAGCTATTTGGGTTTGTTCTTCTATAGTTGGGGCTATGATCTTCAGTTGGCGTAAGTCTGTAAGACCTATTCGCTGCCTAGTTGAGCCTGTACTAACCGAGATCGCTTTGTTTCTGAAAAATGGACTATTGATATAGTTCATTAAAAAGTAACGATTGAATTTCGAATCATCTGGAACAATACGTATACCATCTGAGCACATTACGTATCGACTTTCTGTATTTGGTACTAAGAGCGCTCTAGCTACGGGGTCACCCATTTTCGACAACAACAAGTCATTTGGGTAAATATTACATGAGATTAAAGCATCTGCTTTGCTTTCAGATGTATAGATTTTATATTTATTATTGAAGTGACCATCGCCAATATTTTGAAGTTGAATAATTCGTACACCGCTATCAGTGTAATCATCGCTCTTCAAGTCAGAACCAAACGGGCCACCTGTGAAACTATACTTTTCTTTGGAGACCACATCACCCAACGTCTTCTCTTCCCAATCAGGAAACTCGCTACCATCATCGGCTTTGAATCGTAGTGTGGGTGGCGTAAAGGTAAGCTGTCCATCTTGCTTCTGCCACTTGCCATTGAGCAACTGTTGCATCACCCCGCGTTTGTACTCGGTGAGCTTGTCTTTCTTCTCTGACAGCAGCCCAATCTTCTCATCGACCTTTGATAAGAAAGAGGCGATTTTTTGTTGTTCTGTAACTGAAGGGAAGCTCATTAAGAGATTATTCATAATCTCCGTGGTTAAGTTATTGAATACACCCCCAGTAGTTGCTGAGCCTTGCATTCTTTCATGAAGCTTTACAAACAAGTGATATAAGAAATCTGACTCAAGATCTTTATAGTTTTTAAAAGCTAACCAACCATCGTGTACGCAAGCATCAACGGCTAAAATAGTAGGTATAGCAACTCTAGTTCCTGAACAACTTAAAACAACGCTACCCGCTTTAAGAAATCGACTCTTTTTAGCCCCTTCATCCGTCAAAAAGTCGATACATGGCGTTGTATATTTACCATCTCTCGTTGCATCTTGAATCATCAAACGTGGAATTTTACCACCATAGTAACGAGGATCACCTTTTGGTCTAGGACTAGCCCCTCTAAATATTGTCATTTTTTTTCCGAGAGGTTGTTTCGACCACTCAGTATCAAATTCACAAAACCTCAGCTTCGGTACATTCATTTGTTCAGTCATAAAATACCTCCCTTAGAATGGCGCTTTGATATTAAGCTGAGAACAGAAATCAGCGATATCCGCATCTACAGAGTGCATCTTAGTTTTAAGCTCGGTTAGGTCTGTCGCTACCGCATCAAGGTTTACAGCCTCTTCCTCTTCAAAGGTATCCACATAACGAGGAATGTTGAGGTTGTAGTCGTTCTCTTCAATTTCAGAAAGCTTGGCAACATGGCTGTACTTATCAACCGATTCACGCTTGCTGTAAGCTTCAACAATGCGAGTGACATCTTCTTCACGCAGGTGGTTTTGCGCTTTGCCTTTTTCGAAGTGGTTAGAACCATCAATGAACAACACGTTATCTGCGTGTTGGCGAGTCTTCTTGAATACAAGGATACAGGTCGGAATACTCGTGCCGAAGAAGATGCCAGCAGGTAAGCCAATGACGGCATCAAGATAGTTTTTGTTTTCGATAAGGTGTTTACGAATATGACCTTCTGCCGCGCCACGGAAAAGGATGCCATGAGGGACGACGACCGCTAATGTGCCTGTTTCGTTTAACTGGTGAACCATGTGCAGTACAAAGGCAAAATCAGCTTTAGTTTTAGGGGCAAGCTTACCGAAGTCAGCAAAGCGTTCATCGTTTAGGTGTAGATCACTTGCACTCCAGTTAGCAGAGAACGGAGGGTTAGCAACTACAGCATCAAAACGCTTATCTAGGTGCATTGGGTGTTCTAGAGTGTCGTCGTTCTTAATATCGAACTTATCGTAACGCACGCCATGCATTAGCATGTTCATACGAGCAAGGTTAAAGGTGCTTGGGTTTTGCTCTTGTCCACAGAACTCTAGGTTGGTGCTACTCACTTCTTTTGCTACACGCAATAGCAATGAACCTGAACCACAAGTTGGGTCGTAAACGGATTTTACGTTGTCATCTAAACTCACTAACTTAGCAAGGATTTTAGAGACTTGTTGAGGGGTATAGAACTCACCTGCTTTTTTACCTGCACCTGAAGCAAATTGCCCAATCAGGTATTCATAGGCATCACCCAGTAGGTCTATCTCGGTGTTGTCGATTTGGAAATCGATGTTCTCTAGGTGAATCAGCACTTGGCAAATAAGTTTGTTACGTGCGTCTGGGTTCTTACCTAGCTTGCTTGAGTTAAGGTCGAGTTCTTCAAACAACCCGTTAAAATCATCCGCCGAATCAGCCGCTGTTGTGGATTGCTCAATGTCATTAAGGACACGGCTTAGCTCATCAAGAATGAACTCAGACTTCTCGCCACGCTTAGCAAGGCTTGAGAATAGCTGTTTAGGGGCAATGAAATAGCCAAGGTTCTCGACACACTCATCATGCAATTCTTTAATCAACTCATTATCAGATTCTACGAACTTGATACCATCTTCAGTAAGTAGTTCATCACAGTAGCGGTTCAGCTTATCTGATAGGTACTTGTAGAAGATAAGCCCTAGAATGTAGTCACGGAAATCGTCGGCTGACATATTGCCGCGCAAAGTGTTAGCGATGTTCCAGAGCTGTTTTTGTAATTCTTGTTGGTGTTCACGAACCATGATGTGCCTATGGGTTAGGTTATGACGTTAGTTGCTGTCATCTTACCCAAAATCTAGGTTTTTGTCTTTGAAACACCTTGTAAGTTAGGTGGTATCTACATGATTTTTTCGGACTATTCTTTCAATTTAGAGCAAGCAACTCTGGGGGAGGGGAATGTGCCAACATTGCCTTATATAATAAATAGATTATTCTAAATATTAATTTATTTTACGTGGCCTTGTGGTTAGCCTGAAATATTTTAATAATCAAGGTGTTATAAGTAAAAGGTTGTTTTGTGTGTGATGATATTACGACATTTTGAAATTTTCACATGAGAGAATTGCGACAATATAGGTGAGAGTATTACGACATTGTGTTATTATTAAAGAAAACTATAACACCTTAAATTATGTCAAATACCCCAACGATTGAGCACTTAGTCTCACTGAAAGAAAAGCCATGGTACGTTGTCAATAACTCTTTTTCTCAAGCAACGTTCACACATATATCTCCTCAAAACATCAATATATTGTCATACAAGTCTTTGCTGTGTGCTATTTGTGGATGGCAGCAACTTTTCCATGTTAATCAGTTTAATTCCGATCTTTGGAATGAGCATGACCGAGCAACCAATGACAAAATTCCTGATTTAGTTGCATCTGCGTTTTCGAAAGAAGAAGAAAGAAAGGTTACGCTTTCGTTTGAAGATATGAGTCAATTTTGTACAGTTAGTCGTAAAAGTTCGAAGGGAAGAAAAACTTACAATAAAGATAAGTATGCAGATGCTTTACGACAAGCTGAGCAAATTCATATGTCAACAGAGAAGGAAGTTACAATCTCGGATTGGGCTAAGTTCAGGGAAAAGGTTCATGTTGAGCAGAATATTGGTCAACATGAAGGTGATGCAACAAGGCATCTTTCTATTTTTAGCCAGCCTGAAGAGTATGACCTAGCTTTTTTACCTATTGGTGCCTTTATTGGTCACCCTATCGAAAAGGTTGAGATCGACGATTCTAAACCGCTAGTCACTATTACATTTAACGTAAAGTTTTTGCCCCTCCTGTTTGCTACATCTAGTTATAACACAATGTTTCTCGACCGATTAAGTAGCTTTAAATCACTGGCTGGCTTACGACTCTATGATCTACTTTATAGCCGACTTGGTATGCAGCATGAACTCGAAGATCGAGGTCGTGTGAACTTTTCAGTCCCTCGCTGGCGTTCATTTTTTGGTATCAATAGCAGCATTGATATCGTCTTTACTGAAGTGAAAAAAAACTCCGGCTCTTCTGATGAGTCTGAAAACCCTTGGTACTTTAAATTGTCTGAACTCGAAAAATACGCAAAGAGTTTAGACTGGTACAGTCTTGCTAATAAAAAAGGCTATAGCAGTTTGACCAAAGATGAAGCTCTTATCTTTGATGATTTACAAGACTTATTGCTAAAAGCGTATCGTTGTCACCGTGAGAGAGATAAAAAGAAAGAGCAGTTAGATGAGGCAGGTGTAATTGTGCGCTTACATAATGACAAGTACGTTGATATAAATACGTTTCGCCGAGATGTATTTAATAAGGCTATTAAGGAGGTAGATAATTACGCTAAATGGAGGGGGGATAGAACCTTTGAAGTGGTTGACTTTGATAAGAAAAAGAGAAAAGGGTCAAAGATCACAACGTCAATTAATATTGTTTACGAACGTTGCTAGCAAGTTTTGGCAGATGCTTTGACATCTGCCAAACAATTAAAATTCGATATCAAGATACGCGGTGTGGGAAATCTTTGAAGCCGTTCTCCATCACAAAGACTTTATCTTCACAATTGATCACCCAGCGTATCCCAGCATCAACCCAGTCACCACCAGCCTGCTGATATTCCACGGAGATGATGAAAGATAGATAGTTACCATTCCGGTCTCCGTAAGCGCGCTCTAGTGGGAATTTAGTGCGAATATTTCCGTTGGTGCTGTATGTGTACATGTAATGTTTTCCTTTATATTAGGCAACAGTGATTCCTCCCCGATTATTGGAGATAGGATCAAAGTGTATTTAAATTAAGAGTTAAGCGACGATTTTCTTCTGCGCATAAGGGAGTACAGAAGCGGTATGTGATGTATCGATCATATTGATAATTGGTGCTAGGATCTTAGGGTTATATTGGTAGCTATAGGTGTCGAATGATTCAGATTCATGTGAGTGACCGACGATACATTCAATGATTTCTTTAGAAACTTCTTTTTGCTTCAACTCGTTGATAAAAGTATGGCGGAATGAATGGGCATCAAAGCCTTTGCCTAATCCTAGTTTTTTACGACGGCGAGCAAACCATTTAGAAGCGTTGTTCGAGTAATAACCTTTAATTAAAGGTAACTCGGGGAATAGACGGCCACTTTTCTTCGATTCAACGAAAGACAAGAAACCTTTCTTTTTTAGCTCATCATGAACAGGTACAACTCGGATTGATGATTCAGTTTTTACTCGCTGACCATCGAACACTTGTTGTACTAGGAAGCAATCAATACCATCAACTTTTTTGATATCGGTGACATCAAATTGGCAGACTTCGTTGAGCCTTAATGCACTATAGCGCTGGATTAGAGGAACCCAATAATAGTACGGGTGGAGGTATTTATGCTCGGAATAGTCTTTCATAGAAAAAATATCAATAAGCTGTTCGTTATCGAAAGGAAAGCGTTTTTTTTCTGAATGAATTTTACTAATTGGTAGCCTATAGAATACATTTTCATGAATGTAGTTATGATTTTTGGCCCAGTTTAAAAAAGTAGAAAACTTGTGTATGTAACCTTTCTTTGTTAATGCGGAGATACATTTATAAGGTTGTTCTAATGAGTAGTTTAAGGCTACTAGCTCAAATCCAGTTGACCCCTTTAGCTCTGGTCGCTTATCTGAGTGCGTAGGAAGGAAATCTAAGGCCTGACTAATACATTCTGCGCCATCACGGTCGAGTTCATTCAGGTCTGTGAAATCACAGAAATGTAGCACTTTAGTTAGAATGCGGTCGTCTTGTTCAATATTTTTCAGATTACAACTTTTTACTTTGAGACGAGATTTTTTGTACTCAGACAGAATCTCAAAAGACTCCATTGGCTTTATTTGTTTTTGGCTTTTTGGAGTGGGACGTTCGAGGCCGAGAGTTGTAATAGGGTTACAGCTATGGTGTATACCATTTGTAATAGTCGATAGGTTCACAGGAATTTCCTATTTCTTCCGTTGGTTTCCATTTAATCTAAAGGGAAGGTTCACGTCCGAATAGCAAAAAATCAGTCATGCTAAAAACCCTTACTCGATAAGTTTGATGATGGTCAATTCTTATTTAAGTCGTTGATTGTAATGGGTTTTAATTTGTTGCCCCTATTGAGTGCTTGTTTTTTAGGTGTGAAAATAATTTAAAGTGGGCGTGAATTCACGCCTAAAAAACGAGTCAAGCATTTATATCAATTTAAATTTTAGCTAAGTGGGGGAGTTCAATCAGGTTAATTACCTCTTGAAGCTGACTAACATCCAGCTCTTTTCCGTAACGATCGTAGGTAATGTTGTTTAAGGTGTGGCCTAAGATTGCACCTGCGGCAACATGAGAAACCTGTTTGCGTTTGAGCTGCGTAGCAAAAGTATGGCGGAAGGAGTGAAAATCATGGCCTTTACCGAATCCCAATTTAGTTTTGAAGCGTCCGTACCACTTAGAGGCGGCACTACCAAAGCCATCTCGCGAGTCTTTTAGTTCAGGAAATACTCTTTCATGTTCAACTGAATGTAGGTATTTAATAAAGCCAAGTTCGATTAACTGGCGGTGAATAGGGATGACGCGACGGCTCGTCATATTTTTGATTTTTTGTCCCTCATGCCGGTCATCGATTTGAATGACCCAAACCCCTTCTCGTTGGCAAATGTCTGACTTATAGAGCTGACAGAGTTCATTCAATCTAGCACCTGTTAAACTGGCAAGAAGTGGCAACCAGTAGTAGTAGGCGTGCTTGAACTTATGCTTAGCATGAATCTCGGTACTAAAGATTTTTTGTAAGTCTTTGCTTGTATAAGCGTTCTTGGCTTCACTGTCTTTACGCCTCTTGCGAAACCGAATTGCTTTAAACGGATTGATGTCAGTAAACTCATTTAAATGACACCACTCGAAGAATCCCGAAGTCTTTTGGCAGTAGTCTTTTACCGACTCTTCACTCAGTGTGGGCATTTTTAGGCTGTCATTGAGTTTGACGGCCTGCTTAGCTGTCAGTCCCTTGAACTGTTTTTTTTTCTTCATATTGACTGGGTATTGTCGTAATAGCTGCACTGCATCTTCAGCATCACGTCTGCGAATTTCAGGGAGGTTGGATTTCCCAAGCAAATCAAGGACGGTTTGACACTTCGCTTTTAGCATTTCAACGGCTTTTGGTGATATATGTTGAGCCTTGTAAAGGCAAAAGCGCTCTAACATCTTTTCTGGGCATAACGCCTTAAGCTTTTTCTGTTTCGCTGATGGGCGCTTTTTTTCATTATGAATGGGTCTGACTTGCTTTGATGCTGTGGTTTCAGTCGGGGATATGATTGTGCGACGAACCTGTATCTCTAGTTCTAATGCTAAAAGCGTAGCTTTATCTTTGCATGATGTTTTCAGCGAGCGTTTGACTTCACGAAGCCCGTCAAATAAGTGCCGATGTTCAGATGGTATTTGGTAACGAAACTGCCAAATACCAGATTTTGAGAGAGATAAATAGCGCATGTTTTAGTACCAAAATGTAGTACAAACAGCCTAATATCGAAGCTTTAGATACAAAAAGGGCGGTAAATCAGTGACTTACCGCCCTTTCCAAACGTTTGGTGGAGCTGGCGGGAGTTGAACCCGCGTCCAAAAATCATTCATCATTGGTACTACATGCTTAGTCGATCTTTAATTTCACCAGCAACCTGCGAACCGACACGCTAGTTAAAGGCTAACCTGAATTATAATTCGCGCTTTTCCTCTCAGGTGGGAGAAGCCGCGCTAGCTAGTTTGGGTTTGATCTCTTATTGGTCCCCGTCTTACGAGCGGAAGCTAGGGTAAGAGAGCTCTGAGCAGGTTATTAAGCTGCTAGTGCGTAGTTTTCGTCGTTTGCGACTATTTTTTTGCGGCTTTTAACGTGGCCAACCGCCCCACGGCATGCACCTCAGACTTCAAAATTCCTGTCGAATCCTAAATCAGCCCCAAGTGTTATTTGCATAGTACCAGAAAAGCTTACCCTGTCTAGCACTGTGCGTTTAAGTGCTTAAAATTAACGCAAATTACTCTTCATAATTCGTGCTTTATCTCTCGCCCAATCTTTTTCTTTCATATCAGTACGTTTATCGTGCAGCTTTTTACCTTTCGCTACGCCAACTTTAATCTTCGCCCAAGAGCGAGACCAGTAAAGTGCGGTTGCGACAAGCGTCATGCCTTCACGGTTAATACGACCGATAAGGTTATCGAGTTCTTTTCTCGACATTAGTAGTTTACGGATGCGTGTTGGGTTCGCCACGATATGAGTACTCGCTTGAGTTAGCGGAGTGATCGTCATACCACTGATGAATGCTTCGCCATCTCGGATGTAGACGTAGCTTTCTGCGATATTGGTTTTGCCTTCACGTAGGGATTTTACTTCCCAGCCTTGTAGCTCAAGCCCCGCTTCTATCTCATCATCGATGAAATATTCGTGGCGAGCTTTCTTATTAAGCGCAATAGTATTACTACCGGCTTTTGATTTTGATTTATTCTTTGCCATAATGGCCTCATTATACGGAATGCGCCCTAGATGGGGAATCCTTTTTATTTGCGCTCTGGCCCAATACAATTAAAATTGCAGTTTGTGTTAATGTAACGCTGTCTTTAACAGGAGTCTATATGCCAAAGGTTACTCGTTCAGCATTAGTGTCTTTTAGTGCCGACCAGATGTTCAGCTTGGTCAATGATGTTGCTCGTTATCCTGAGTTTTTGCCAGGATGTTCTGGTTCTCGTGTGATCGAATCTTCAGATTCCGCGATGGTGGCTTCGGTTGATGTCTCTAAAGCTGGTATCAGTAAAACATTCACTACGTCGAATCGAATGGCGGATGGTGCTGAAATTTTAATGGAGCTGGTAGATGGCCCGTTTAAGAAGCTGGAGGGGGGCTGGTATTTCACTCCTCTAGACGACCAAGCATGTAAGGTTGAACTTAAACTAGAGTTTGAATTTTCTAGTCGAATGATTGAAATGGCATTTGGCAAGATTTTCAATGAACTGACAAGCAATATGGTCAGTGCTTTTACTCAACGAGCGAAACAGGTTTACTAAGCCATGACTATTGAATCAGATATGATCCACGTAGAAGTTGTGTTTGCGCTTCCACATGAGCAGCGTGTATTTACCTTAGTGGTAAATAAGAACGCGACCGTTGAAGAGATTATTGCGCAGTCTGGTGTTTTAGAGTTGTATCCAGAAATCGACTTGGCGAAAAATAAAGTTGGCGTATACAGCCGCAACGTTAAGTTAGATGCAACCGTTCGAGATAAAGATCGTATCGAAATTTATCGAGCACTGTTAGCCGATCCAAAAGAAATTCGCCGTAAGCGTGCTGAACAAGCGAAAGCGGCGGCTAAATCGTAATACCAAACAAATTTGAATGATAAAGAAGCTCGCATTAGCGAGCTTTTTTTCATCTGTTTGTTATACCAATTAAAGTAA